>NZ_JCBATA010000092.1:0-21936 GCF_059816245.1 Frankia sp. RB5 | reverse complement strand
GCTCTGCCGAGCTCACCCGCCGGTGCCCCGGCGGACGGCGCCACCTCCGCGCCGGCGGCGCCGGCCGGTGGTGCCACGCCCGCGCTCGGCGGCGCGCTCGCCGGGAACCCGTTCGCCGGCGCCACCCTCTTCGTCGACCCGAACGGTGACGCCGCCGCGGCGGTGCGTGCCCTGCGGGCAAGCGATCCCGCCGGTGCCGCGACGCTGGCCCGCCTCGCCGAGCATCCGCATGCCGACTGGATCACCGACCCCGACCCGGCGGCGGCGCGCGCGCGGGTCAGCGCCCGGGTGGGGGCGTCGCGCGCGGTGGGCGCGCTGCCTGTGCTGGTCGCCTACGCCATCCCGCAGCGCGACTGTGGGGGCGGGCAGTCGGCCGGCGGGGTGGGCGGCGCGGCGGCCTACCGGGCCTGGATCGCCGCCTTCGCGGCCGGCCTCGGCGGCCGGGCGACCGTCATCCTCGAACCGGACGCGCTGGCGCAGATCGACTGCCTGGCACCGGCCGCCGCCGCGGCCCGCTACGCGATGCTCGGCGACGCCGTCGACCAGCTCACCGCCGCCGGTGCCCAGGTCTACATCGACGCCGGCAACGCGACCTGGCATCCGGCCGCCGACATGGCCGCCCGGCTCCGCCAGGCCGGCGTCGCCCGCGCCCGCGGCTTCGCCCTCAACGTGTCGAACTTCGACGAGACAGCCGACGAGACCGCGTACGGCGACGCGATCGTCGCCGCGCTCGGCGGCGGCGCCCACTTCGTCGTCGACACCTCCCGCAACGGTCGCGGCCCCGCGCCGGACAACGCCTGGTGCAACCCGTCCGGGCGCGGGCTCGGCCCGGCACCGACCGGCGCCACCGGTGACCCGCGGGCCGACGCCTTTCTGTGGATCAAGGTGCCCGGCGAGTCCGACGGCGCCTGCAACGGCGGCCCGCCGGCCGGCCAGTGGTGGCTCGACTACGCCCTGGGCCTGGCCAGCCGGGCCACGTGAGAGCCGCCGTGACCCACGCCCGCCGGACGGCCGTGCTCGGGTTCGGTTGCGTGCTCGTCCTGCTCGGCGGACTGATCGCCGGCTGCGGAGCCGGCGGCTCGTCGGCCTCGCCGGGCGGTGGGGCGGCGGGCGGATCGGCGGTGGTGCGCCTCGACGACGTGGCGGGGGCCAGCGGCGTGCGCGGCGTGCGCCTCGACCCGCCGGTGCGCCTGCCGGCCATCACCCTGACCGACACCGCCGGCCGCCCATGGACCCTGCCGGCGGCCACCGACGGCCGGCTCACCCTGCTGTTCTTCGGCTACACGTCGTGCCCGGACATCTGCCCGACCACCGTCGCCGACCTCGCCGCGGCGCTCAGCCTGCTCACCCCGGCGCAGCGGGCCCGCGTCCACGTCGTCGTCGCGACGACCGACCCGATCCGGGACACCGGGCCGGTGCTGCGCCACTGGCTGGACCAGTTCGACAGCTCCTTCGTCGGCCTCACCGGGCCCGCGGACGCCATCACCCGACTCGCCGGCGCGGCCGGGGTCACGTTCAGCACGCCGACGACGGCTGCGGATGGCGGCATCATCGTGCCGCACAGCAGCCAGGTCACTGCCATCGGGCCGGACGGCGTCGCCCGGGTCGGATACCAGGCCGGCACGGACGTCGCCGACTACGCCCACGACCTCCCGCTGCTGCTGGCGGGGCACAGCTGAGCGGTGGGGCCGGCGCCCGTCCCGCCGCGCTGCCCACGCCCCGCCGACCAGCCGGGCGGTGGGTACGCACCGGGTCGAGTACCGGCCCGACACCGGCGTGGAGGCCGGGTGGCTGAGGGAGGCGGGCCGGATGCGTCTGGCGGAGGTCTGCCGTCTCGCCGTCTCGCCGTCTCGTCGCCCGGCCCGTTCCGCCGGTGGTGCTGACGGTCGGCTGCCTGCTGCCCTCGCCGGCGGGGTGTTGCCGGCGGATCCCCGACGAGTGGGGCGGCGGCGCCGCGACCGCGGGCACCTGCTGACGCCACCGGCCCCAACGCCCGGCGAACCCGGTTGCTTCGCGCCTTTCCCGTGCGGACGACCATTTCCGTGAGCGTCGTCCGAATACTCGGGGGAATGGTGCGACGGGAGCATCCTCGGATGGGCGGAAAGGGCAGACGATCTGCTTACCGATGGTCGCGCGCGTGGTTATCCACAGATTTCTCCCGGGGCTGGATCGCTCGCCGCCGATACTGGATTCTGTGGTCATGACCTCTTCGACCTCGGCCTCGACCCAGCCGACCCGACCCGTCATTCCTCTCTATCCGGGCCTTGACCCGGCCATCGCGGTGGCGCGCCGACAGGGCGGGATGATCACCTTCCGGCAGGCGATCGCCGCCGGCCTGACCCGCGGCCAGCTGCGCCAGCTCGTCCACTCCGGGCAGTGGAACCATCCCGTCCGCGGGGCCTTCGTCGTGCCCGGAGCGCAGGGGTGCCCGCCGCTGCGCCTCGCCGGCCTCCCGGCGGTGGCCGAGGGGCCCGCCGGCCCCCGCCCGACGGCCGAGGTCGAGGCGCTGCCGGTCGTCGCCGCCGGTCCCGTCACGTTTCCGCCCCCGCCGTTCCCGCTGGCCGCCCGCGCCCGAGCGGCGCTGGTCGGGCGTCCGCAGGCGGTCGTGTGCGGGGTGAGCGCGGCGCGTCTGCTCGGTTTTCCCGCCGCGGATTCCGACAGCGCCGAGGAGCCGGTGCACCTGATGCTTCCGCCGAAGCTCACCCGGGCGCAGCCGCGCGGTATTCGCCTGCATTTCACCGAGCTGGGCGCGGACGAGCGGATCGAGCTCGACGGCATCCCGCTGACGTCGCCCGCACGGACGCTGGCCGACCTGGTCCTCTCAGCCCCGGCGCGGGAGGCGGCCGTCGCCGAGATGGACGCCGCCCTGCGTGGCGGTCTCGTGCGGGACCTGCAGGGCGCCCAGGAGTCGGCGCAGGGGCGACGCGGATTCCGCACGGTGCTGCGGTGGTGGCCGCTGGCCGACGGGCGCGCCGAGTCGGCGCTGGAGACCCGGCTACGGCTGCTGCTCACCGACGCCGGTCTCGCGCCGCCCCACCTGCAGTGGCCGGTCACCGACGCGGCCGGGGAGGTGGTCGCGCGGCTCGACCTCGCCTGGCCGCGCCACCGGCTCGACGTCGAGGCGGACACCTGGACCGCCGCCAGCTCGGCGGGTGTCGTGCACCACGAGCGCCAGCGCGGCAACGCGCTGGCGGCGCTGCGCTGGACGGTGCTGCGGTTCAGCGCGCTCGACGTCGCGTGGCACCCGGAGCGCATCGTGGCGGCGGTCGGCCAGGTCCTCGCCGGGAACACGGGCCAGGCGCTGCGCGCCTCCTGAGACCGGCGGATCGCCGGCCGTGAGCAACGCCACCATCCGGGCAAACGGATGCCAGGCCGTGTGATGGGAAGTACATTCCAAGCCCACCGGACGTCCCGCGCCTACGATCCGGAGCATGAGCGTTCCAACTGCCGGAATGTCGCTGGCGGCCGACTTTCCGGAAGCCACGCGTGCCGAGTGGCAGAAGCTCGTCCTCCAGGTGCTGCGCAAGTCCGGCGCGGCCACCGAGGCGACCACCCCGGACGGCGCCGAGGACCTTCTGGCCACGCCGACCTACAGTGGTCCGCGCCTGCGGCCGCTGTACACCGCCGACGATGCCCCCGTCGACGGTGTGGGCCTGCCGGGCCTCGCCCCGTTCGTCCGCGGCGGGCGGGCGCAGGGCGCGGGCAGCGACGGCTGGGACGTACGCGCCCTGCATGCCGGGCCGGACCCGAAGGCGGCGGCGCAGGCCGTGCTCGGCGACCTCGAGAACGGCGTCACGTCGCTGTGGCTGCGCCTCGGGCCCGGCGGCCTGCCGGTCGACGCGCTCGGCACGGTGCTGGCCGAGGTGTTCCTCGACCTCGCGCCGGTCGTGCTCGACGCCGGTGCGCTGACCGTGCCCGCGGCCGAGGAGCTGTTCCGGCTGGCCGCGGCCCGCGAGCTGCCCGGCTCGCGGCTCGCGGGCAGTCTCGGCGCCGACCCGATCGGCCTCGCGGCCCGCGCGGGCCTCGCCGCCGACGGGCCGGCCGGGCTCGGGGACGCCACCGCCCTCGCGGCCCGGTGCGTACGGGAGTTCCCGGGCCTGCGGGCCGTCGTCGTCGACGCCCAGCCCTACCATCGCGCCGGCGCCAGCGACGCCCAGGAGCTCGGCGCGTCGCTGGCCACCGGGGTGGCCTACCTGCGCGCCCTCACCGACGCCGGGCTGGGCCTCGCCGAGGCGCTCGGCCAGCTGGAGTTCCGCTACGCGGTCACCGCCGATCAGTTCACCTCCATCGCGAAGCTGCGCGCCGCCCGCCGGCTGTGGGCGCGGGTCGCCGAGGTGTGCGGCGCGGAGCCGGACGCGCGGGCCCAGCGCCAGCACGCGGTCACCTCGTCGGCGATGATGACCCGTCGTGACCCCTGGGTGAACATGCTGCGCACGACGCTGGCGTGCTTCGGGGCCGGCGTCGGTGGTGCGGACGCGGTCACCGTGCTGCCGTTCGACAGCCGTCTCGGCCGGCCCGACGACTTCTCCCGCCGCATCGCCCGCAACACCCAGACCCTGCTGCAGGAGGAATCGAGCCTGATCCGGGTGATCGACCCGGCCGGCGGCTCCTGGTTCGTCGAGTCCCTCACCGCCGAACTCGCCGAGGCCGCCTGGGCCACCTTCACCGAGATCGAGCAGGCGGGCGGCATCGTGGCGGCTCTGCGCGGCGGAATCGTCGCCAGCCGGATCGAGACGACCCGGCAGGACCGCTTCGACGCGATCGCCCACCGCCGTGACCCGATCACCGGCGTCAGCGAGTTCCCCAACGTCGCCGAGAAGCTGCCCGAGCGTCCCGCCGTCCCCGTCGAGGAGCTCGACGTGCCCGCGGGCGCGGCGCCGGGGCTCCCGGAGATCCACTACGACGCCGACTTCGAGGCGCTGCGGGCCCGCGCCGACGCGCACGCGGCCACCGGCGCCCGCCCGGCGGTGTTCCTGGCGACGCTCGGCAGCGCGTCCGCGTCGACCGCGCGTGCCACCTTCGCCGCCAACCTGTTCCAGGCCGGCGGTTGCGAGACCCCGACATCCGGGCCCGGCACCGACCCGGCGGCGATCGCGGCGGCCTTCACCGCCTCCGGCGCCGCCGTCGCCTGCCTGTGCTCGGCTGACAAGGTGTACGCGGAGCACGCCGCCGGGGTGGCGCGGGCGCTGCGCGAGGCCGGTGCCCGTCAGGTCTGGCTCGCGGGCCAGGCCGGCGAGCGCGCCGGATCCGATGCCGAGGCGGGTATCGGCGGGTACGTGTTCACAGGATGCAACGCCGTCGCCGTGCTCCAGGCGACACTGGCCGAGGCGGGAGTGGCCTGATGTCCGTCGAGAACTCCACGGCGCGCTCCACCGCGATCCCGGACTTCTCCCACGTCCAGCTGGGCGGGCCGCCGGCCGGCGCCGACGCGCCCACCGACGCGTGGCGCGCGGCCGTCGAGGCCGCCACCGGCAAGGACGTCGAGGCACTGACGTGGGACACCCCCGAGGGCATCGCGGTCAAGCCGCTCTACACCCCCGAGGACACCGCCGGCCTCGACTTCCTGCGCACCTATCCGGGCGTCGCCCCGTTCCTGCGCGGTCCCTACCCGGCGATGTACGTCACCCAGCCGTGGACGATCCGCCAGTACGCCGGCTTCTCCACCGCCGCCGCGTCCAACGCGTTCTACCGGCGCAACCTCGCCGCCGGGCAGAAGGGCCTGTCGGTCGCCTTCGACCTGCCCACCCACCGCGGCTACGACTCCGATCACCCGCGGGTCACCGGCGACGTCGGCATGGCCGGGGTGGCCATCGACTCGATCCTCGACATGCGCCAGCTGTTCGACGGCATCCCACTGGACCGGATGAGCGTGTCGATGACCATGAACGGCGCCGTGCTGCCGGTGCTCGCGCTCTACATCGTCGCGGCCGAGGAGCAGGGGGTGGCCCCCGAACAGCTCGCCGGGACCATCCAGAACGACATCCTCAAAGAGTTCATGGTCCGCAACACCTACATCTATCCGCCGCAGCCGTCGATGCAGATCATCTCGGACATCTTCTCGTACACCTCGCAGAAGATGCCGCGGTTCAACTCGATCTCCATCTCCGGCTACCACATGCAGGAGGCCGGCGCGACCGCCGACCTCGAACTCGCCTACACCCTCGCCGACGGCGTCGAGTACATCCGGGCCGGCCTCGGCGCGGGCCTCGGCATCGACGCGTTCGCGCCGCGGCTGTCGTTCTTCTGGGCGATCGGCATGAACTTCTTCATGGAGGTCGCCAAGCTGCGCGCCGCCCGGCTGCTGTGGGCGCGGCTGGTGAAGCAGTTCGACCCGAAGAGCGCCAAGTCGCTGTCGCTGCGCACCCACTCGCAGACCTCCGGCTGGTCGCTGACCGCGCAGGACGTGTTCAACAACGTGGTACGCACCTGCGTCGAGGCGATGGCCGCCACCCAGGGCCACACCCAGTCGCTGCACACCAATGCCCTCGACGAGGCGCTGGCGCTGCCCACCGACTTCTCCGCCCGCATCGCCCGCAACACCCAGCTGCTGCTGCAGCAGGAGTCGGGCACCACCCGCGTCATCGACCCGTGGGGCGGCAGCCACTACGTCGAGCGGCTCACCCACGACCTGGCACGCCGCGCCTGGGCGCACATCAGCGAGGTCGAGGCGTCGGGCGGCATGGCCCAGGCCATCGACGCCGGCATCCCCAAGATGCGCATCGAGGAGGCGGCCGCGCGCACCCAGGCGCGCATCGACGCCGGCCGCCAGCCGCTCATCGGCGTCAACAAGTACCGGGTGGACGCCGACGAGGCGATCGAGGTGCTCAAGGTCGACAACTCGGCGGTACGCGCCGAGCAGATCGACAAGCTGCGCCGCCTGCGCGAGGAGCGCGACCAGACCGCCGTCGCCGCCGCGCTCGGCGCGCTGACCGCGGCGGCGGAGGCGGCCCGCGACGGCAGCCGTCCCGCCGACCTGTCGCACAACCTGCTCACCCTCGCCGTCGACGCGGCCCGGGCGAAGGCCACGGTCGGCGAGATCTCCGACGCCCTGGAGAAGGTCTACGGGCGCCACGCCGGCCAGATCCGTACCATCTCCGGCGTGTACCGGGACGAGGCGGGCTCCGCCGGTAACGTCGACGCCGCCCGCGAGGCCGCCGCCGCCTTCGAGCGGGAGGAGGGTCGCCGGCCCCGCATCCTGGTCGCCAAGATGGGCCAGGACGGCCACGACCGCGGCCAGAAGGTCATCGCCAGCGCCTTCGCCGACATCGGCTTCGACGTCGACGTCGGCCCGCTGTTCCAGACGCCCGCCGAGGTCGCCCGCCAGGCGGTCGAGGCGGACGTGCAGATCGTCGGCGTGAACTCCCTCGCCGCGGGTCACCTCACCCTGGTGCCCGCGCTGCGTGAGGAGCTCGCAGCGCTCGACCGGTCCGACATCCTCATCGTGGTCGGCGGGGTCATCCCCCCGCAGGACTTCGACGAGCTGCGGGCCGCCGGGGCCGCGGCGATCTTCCCGCCGGGGACGGTCATCGCCGACGCCGCGCTGGAGCTGCTCGCGACCCTGGCCAGGCAGCTCGGCCATTCGGGCACCTGAACCGCCCGCGTCATGACATACCTGGCATCGTGACCCGGCGACCCATCGATCTCACCGAGTACGCGGACGGCGTGCTGGCCTCGTCGCGAACCTGGATCGCGCGGGCCATCACGCTCGTCGAGTCCACCCGGGCGGACCACCGGGAGCTCGCGCAGCAGCTGCTCGTCATGCTGCTGCCGCAGGCGGGCAAGGCGCGGCGGGTGGGCATCACCGGCGTGCCCGGCGTCGGCAAGTCGACGTTCATCGACACGCTCGGCACCATGCTCACCGGCCGCGGCCACCAGGTGGCGGTGCTCGCCGTCGACCCGTCCTCGACCCGGACCGGCGGCAGCGTCCTCGGCGACAAGACCCGGATGGCCGCGCTGTCGGTGGACCCGGCGGCCTTCATCCGACCGTCGCCGACCGCCGGCACCCTCGGCGGCGTCGCCAAGGCCACCCGTGAGGCCATGGTGATCATGGAGGCGGCCGGCTACGACATCGTGCTCGTCGAGACGGTCGGCGTCGGCCAGTCCGAGACGACCGTCGCCGACATGGTCGACACCTTCCTGTTCCTCACCCTGGCCCGCACCGGCGACCAGCTGCAGGGCATCAAGAAGGGCGTCCTGGAGCTCGCCGACGTCATCGCGGTGAACAAGGCCGACGGTCCGCACGAGATGGACGCCCGCCGCGCCGCCCGGGAACTCGCCGGGGCGCTGCGGATGCTGCAGGGCGCCGCCGGCCCGCGGGACTGGAACACTCCCGTGCTGACCTGCAGCGCCGCCGAACGCACCGGCATCGACACCGTCTGGGCGCAGATCGTCAAGCACCAGGACACCCTCGACGCCTCCGGCGAGCTCGCCGCCCGCCGCCGCCGCCAGCAGGTCGAGTGGACCTGGGCGATGGTCCACGACCGCCTGCTCGCCGAGCTGCGCGCCCACCCGCGCGTCCGCGAGCTCACCCCCGACCTCGAGCGCCGCGTCCGCGACGGCACCCTCACCCCGGCGCTCGCCGCCGACGCCATCCTCACCGCCTTCGCCGAACCCGTGCCGGCACCTCGGTCATCCGCTCCCGCCTAGGCCGAACCCGGTGGAAGAACCCCTGTTCTCCCCCGGCCTGCACGCCCTGACCAGCGGCCTCGCCCGCAGCTACCGACCGTCGCCTCGAGCGGCCGTGGTCGAGAACCGGGTTCGGTCGCTCCCGGTACGTCGCATATCGCGCGCACTTCCCTCGGATGGGAAGTGATTGCGGGGGACAGCGGCACCGTGTCGCGAATTCGTGGTTCCCCGTCCGGTTCGCCCGGATTATGCGACACGCGCTGCCGTGAAACGGCCATCACGCTGCCAGGAGCCGTCGCGCGACACCATCCGCGAAGATCACGACCCGAGGTGCGGCCTGGAACCAGACCGGTACAGCCCCATTGGTCGATACTGCCCGGATGGTGGCCTGCGGCACTATCGTCAACGACTGATCGTGCGACGGGGAGGAGCCGCGATGGCGGGCAGAATCGGCAGGTCGGTGGTGTTCACGGGTTCCGGGGACGCGCTGGACCTGCGGGAGCACGCCGTGCCCGAGCCGCGGTCGGACGAGCTCCTGCTGCGCGTCACGCACGCCGGAGTCTGCGGCACGGACCTGCACCGCCTCTCGGGCGACCTGCCGAGACCGCCCGCGCCGATCTGCTTCGGCCACGAGGGCGTCGGCGTGATCGTCGCGTGTGGCGCGGACGTGCGGACCGACAGGGCCGGTGCGCCCATCGGACCAGGAGACAGGCTGTACTGGTTACCTCCGACGCCATGTGGTGAATGTGGGCACTGCACCTCCGGTGGCACGACCGCACTGTGCGAGCGCATGGTGTGGCCGGCGCCATACGGTCCCGGGACGTCGGCCGGTTTCCAGGAGTACGCGATCGTGCGCCGCACGGCGGCCTTCTTCCGGGTGCCGGGCGAGGTGTCGTCCGAAGCGGTCATCGCGTTCGGCTGCGCGATGCCGACGGCGCTCGGCGGGCTGGAGCGCCTCGGCTCGGTGGAGGGGGCCTCCGTGGTGATCCAGGGCTCGGGACCCGTGGGGCTCGCCGCGATCGTGGCGGCGCGCGACGCCGGCGCGCGACGCGTCATCGTCATCGGCGACCCGCGGCCTCGGCTCGCGGCCGCGACGCGGCTGGGGGCGGACGAGGTGCTGTCCCTGGAGTCCACGTCGATGGAGGACCGGCGGGCCCGGGTGTTCGCCGCCACCGACGGGCGTGGCGCGGACGTCGTGGTGGAGGCCGCCGGGCATGTGTCGGCGTTTCCCGAGGGGATCGATCTCCTGGCACCGCAGGGGCGATATCTCATCATGGGGCTCTACTCCGGCACCGCGACCGTCGACTTCAACCCGGTGGTCGTGAACAACCGTGCCCTCACGATCCTGGGGACGCTTGGCGGCTCGACCGAGAGCTACCACAGGACCGTGGAGATCGCGGCGAAGTACGGCGCGGAGCTCGGATTCGAGGAGCTCGTGACGCACCGGTTCCCGCTGGAGCGGACCGAGGAGGCCATCAGGGCCGTCGCCCGCGGAGAGACGATCAAGGTCGTTGTGAACCCCTGAGGCGGCGCGGGCGGTCTCGCTCACCAGGCGCCGGCACCCGCCATGATCTGGCCACGGCCCGATGGTGCCGGGCTGGTCGAGGAGGCCGGATCGCGACGGGCCGAGTGCGGATGGCGGCGTCGCGGGCGGCGAGCGGCGAACTCCGGAGCCGGCCAGCGGTGTTACCGCCCGATTCTCCTTGAGCACGACCCGGCGGCGGTTTCGGTTCAGCGTGAGCACGACTTTTTCTGTCCGCCAGCGGACACGAAAAATGCCTGGTCGGACGCTTACGATGTTTTCACCATCTGGGGGGAGGGTCTCCGATGGGCGGGTTCGACTCCCGATAGGGGCGGGCCCTGTGACGCGTGGTTCGGGAGACGCTGTGGGTTATCAGCTCGGCATCGACATCGGATCCGCGCACACGATCGTCGGGATCGCGGACGGCGGCTGGCCACGCGTCCTGGAACTGGGCGGGCAGCGGCGGCTGCCGTCGGTCGTGTACGCCCCGGCGGGCGGCGGGCTGGTGTTCGCCCGCGCGGCGGCGCGCCGCGCCCGCACCGACCCGGACCGGTCCGCCACCGACCTGCTGCGCCGCCTCGGCGACGACGGCCAGGTCCTCCTCGGCGGCGCCGCGTACAGCCGGGAGGGCCTGCTCGGCCGGCTCGTCGCGCACCTGGTGACCACCGCCGCCGAGCAGCTCGGCGGCCTGCCCGACCAGGTGGTCGTCACCCATCCGACGTTCTGGCCGGCGAGCCGGCGGGAGGCCTTCGCCGAGGCGATCGGGCAGCTGTCGGGCCTGGAGATGCCGGTGGTGGCCATCCCCGCCGCCGACGCGATGGGCACGCTGCTCGCCCGGGCCTCGCTCACCCAGACCGTCGACCTCGTCGGCTGGTACGACCTCGGCGCCGGGTTTCTCGACAGCGCGGTGCTGTCGTTCTCGCCGTTCGGCTACCAGCTCGTCGGCACGGCGGCTGGGATGCGCCACGGCGCCGGCCTCGACCTCGACGGAATGCTCGCCGAGCGCGCGCTGGACCACGCGGGCGTCGCCGCCGGCCTGGACCGGTCCGACCCGGCCGTGCGGACCGCGCTGGCCCGGCTGCGCCGCGACGCCGCGCAGGCCAAGGAGGTCCTCGCCGAGGAGGACGAGGCCGACCTCACCGTCAGCCTGCCGGGCGTGGAGACCACGACCACCCTGACACGGGCCGAGCTGGAGACGCTGGTCGGCCCGACGATCGACGACACCGTCGAGACGCTGCGCCGCGCGATGCGCTCGGTGCCGGCGGGGCCCGCCGACCTGTCCCGCATCCTGCTGTCCGGCGGACTCGCCTACCTGCCGCTGGTGTCGCGCCGGCTGCGCGCCGCCTTCCCGGAGATCACCAGGATCGAGCACCGGTCCGACGCGGACCTGGCGATGGGCGCCGCGATCCTCGCCGCGGACCTCGCCGACCGCGCGACGCGGGCCGGCGGCGCCGGCGCCGAGCAGACCTACGACACGACCGCGCTGATCCGCCCGCCGGACGCGGCGAGCCTGAGCTCGCTGCCCCCGTACCTGGCCGGTGACGGCAGCACGCCGCCCGCCGCCGCTGCCTCCGCCGATCCGGCCGCCGCGGCCGCGGCCGGACCGGGTGCCAGCGCTGCCGGTGCCGGTGCCGCGATGGCCGGCGGCGGCGACATCGACGGGCCGACCGCGCGGTGGGTCGTCGGTGACGGGCCGGACGGCCGCACCGGCACGCCGGGTCAGAGCGCCGACGCGGCCGCTGGCGGCTGGGGGACGTCCGGCGCGGCCACTGTCGCCCCGGGCGCGGCCTACGGCCAGGCGACGGTCTACGGCCAGGCTACGGACACCGGGCAGGCGACAGGGTACGGCCAGGGCCACGGCCCAGGCGGTGGCGCGTGGGCGAACCCGGGCGTGGGTGCCGCGGGTGTGGGTGGTCCCGCGGCCGGCTCCGGCGGGGCCGGCGATCGCCCGGTGGCGGCCGCGGCCGGCGCCTACGGGCTCGTCGGTGCCGAGGGCGGGGCCTCCGCCGGCGGTGCCGAGGCCTCCGTCGGCGAACCGGCGCCCGCCGGCGCGTCGGGTGGCGCCGCCGGCCCGGGTGGTCGCGGAGCCAGGCGCGGCGGTAGCGGGGGCGGGGGCGGGGGCGGGATCTTCGGGTCGCGCCGAGGCCTGATCGCGGCCGCGATCGTCGCGGTCCTGTTCGTGGCGGCGGGCACGACCGCCGGGGTTGTGCTCACCGACCGGGGTTCCGATTCCGGCACGCCGGTGGCCTCGGTGTCGACCTTCCCGACGACCGATCCGATCCCGCCGCCGGCCACCTCGTCGCCGGAGCCGCCGCCGGCGCCGAACCTGGTCCGGGTCGCCGGCTCGTCGGAGGTCGCGCCGATCACGGAGACGGCCTACAACGAGTTCCGCCGGACCCAGCGCAACGTCACCGTCAGCATCGAGGCGACGAGCACCGAGGACGGTTTCGCCGCCCTGTGCAGCGGTAAGGCGGACCTCGCCGACGCCTCCTTCGAGCCGAACCCCGGCTCGCTGAAGGATCCCGCCTGCGAGAAGAAGCTGGTGGGATTCGAGGTCGCCCACCACACGCTGCCGATCGTGATCAACCCGCAGAACACCTGGCTGCACTGCCTGACGCTGAAGCAGGTCAAGAAGATCTGGGGCGCCGACTCGTCGATCACCCGGTGGAACCAGATCGACTCCTCCTTCCCGGACGAGCCGGTGTCGTTCGTCGGCCCGCCCCGCACGTCGGTGCAGGCGCAGGTCTTCAACGCCACCATCAGCGACGCCAGCGACCGGTCCCGCTCCTACCGGCAGGCCGACCTCAGCGGCGTGGCCAACGACGTCGCCGGCGATCGGCTGTCCATCGGCTACCTGGACTTCCCCACCTTCGAGACGTTCGGAGACCGGCTGCGCGGCGTCGAGATCAACAACGGTGAGGGCTGCGTGGCGCCCACGGCGGTCGCGGTCGGCACCGGGCTGTACCTGCCGCTGTGCAAGCCGCTGTACATCTACGCGCGGATCGACGCGGTACGCCAGCCGGCGACTGCCGCCTTCCTGCGCTACTTCCTCGAGAACGGGCGCAAGATCGCCTTCGACGCCCACTACGTGCCCCGCACCGACGACACCGTGGGCCAGAACGTCTCCCGGCTGAACGCGCTCACGGCGGGGGTGGGACCGGTACCCGCCTGACCGGGGCCTCGCCGCCCGCCACGCGCGGTGCGGCTCAGGCGACCGGGAGGTTGAAATCTGTTGCCGGTTGAGCGCCAGATAGCGCCGATTGGTGCCGTCTGGTCATCGGCGGCTTCGCCGCCAGGACCGCCCTCGTTGTCGGCATCGTCGCCGCGGTGGCGCTCGCGGGATCCTGTTCCTCGGCGTCCGCCGCCGGCGCCGGCGCGCTTTCGCGGGCACGGACGCGCCCAGGCCGTCGGAGTCCTGACGTGCCAGCGCCGCCGCGGTGGAGACACCGCCCTGGTCAGCGCGTCGCCGTGGTCGAGGCGTCGCGTGGTCAGCGCGCCGCCCTGGTCAGCGCGCCGCCTGGTCGAGGCGCCGCCCTGGTCGAGGCCGCGCGGCCGCTCCACCGGCCGGCGCGGGCGCCCGATCAGCCGGCGCAGGCGTCGGTGTAGGGGACGCCCGGGGCGAGGCTGGCCCACTCGGCCCGGCTCGGCGCGGCGGCGGGGTCCGCGCACGCCAACCGGCGCAGCCGCCGCGGCTCGAGTGTCCCGAGCAGGATCGTGCCCCGCTCGGCGGTCAGGCCCACGGCACCGTTGTCGGCCGTGGTCATCGCCCGTGGCGCGCCGTCGAGTGCACCCAGCGAGGTGAAGGCCGGTGCGGCCGCGGCCAGGTTCCAGTAGACGACGGTGCCGCCGGCGTCGGCGCTGAGCAGCTGCTCACGGCCGGCGAAGGCGACGGCGGCCACCGGCGCGCCATGTCCGGTCAGGCGGCGCGTCACCCGGGGGTGCGCCGGATCGGTGACGTCGGCGACCTGCAGGGTCCGGTCATCGCCACCACTCGCGAGCAGCGTGCCGTCGGGGCTGAACGCGACGCTGTTCACCGCGCCGGCGTGCCCGGAGACCGTGCCCGTCTGCTGCGGGTGACGCGCGTCGCGCACGTCCCACAACTGGACGGTGCCGCCCACCCCGGCGATGGCGAGGACGGCGCCGTCCGGGCGCAGTGCCATGCCCGTGACCGGCCCGGCGCGGCCGATCAGCAGCTGCAGCGACACCGGCCGGCTCGGGTCGGTGACATCCCACAGCCCGACCGACCAGTCGACGCCCGCGGTGGCGAGCAGGTGGGCGTGCGACGACAGCGCCAGCTGGTGTACCGGCGTCGCCTGGGTGCCCAGCGAGCCGAGGGCACGCGGCCGGGCCGGGTCGGTGACGTCCCACAGCCGGCCCGCGTCGGTGGCGCCGCCGGTGGCGAGGGTGCGCCCGCTGCTGTCGAACACCACGCCCGCCGCGTGGTCGCCGTCCGAACCCTCGGCGGCGACGGTGGGCCGTCCCTGCGCGTCCACCCGCCACAGATGCAGCCGGCCCGTGTCGTCGGTGCCGGCCAGCACCGCGCCGTCCGGGCTCAGCGCGAGCCCGGAGTACGCCGGGCCCGCGGCCGCGACCTGGGTCGCGGTCGACCGGGTGAACGACGCGATGAGGGCGTCGCGGGCGGCGGCGGTCGGGGAGACGGCGTAGGCGGCGAGCGCGAGCTTCGCGGCGCTGTGCGGGTCCTGGGCGCGCCGGGCCGCGGCGTCGGCCGCGAGACGCGTGGACGCCGCGGCCCGTTCGTCCGCACCGAGCCGGGCGGAGCCGCCGTCGTCGCCCAGCACGACCAGCGGCACCGCCACCGCGGCGGCGGCCAGGAGCGCCACCGCACCCGCCAGCATGACGACGCGGCGTCGCCGACGGTCCCGGCCGGGCGCCGGAGGTCCCACGGGGCCGCCCGCCGGTCCCGCCTGGCCGCCCGCCGGGACGGCGGGGTCACCGGTGCCGGTGGCGGCGGGCGCGGCCGCACCCGGGGGTGGCGCGAGCGCGGGCAGGCGGGCCACGTTCAGTCCTTCGACGGTCCCGGTCGCGTTCTGTCCGCCGGCGGCGGGCGGCGGCGGGGGACCCGACGCGGGTCCCGGCCGGCCGGGACCCGTAGGACTCCCTGGGCCCGAGGCCGGCGGCGCTGCCGGGCGGCTGCCGACCAGCGGCGGGGCGGCGAAGGGCGGCGGCGACAGCTGCGTGCGGGGCATCTGCGTGCGGGGCATCTGCGCGCGGGGCATCTGCGTCGCCGGGCCGTCGCCGCCGGCGCCGCGCCGCTGGGCCTCCCGCCCGACCGCCGGGCCGAACGGCGCCGCCAGACCCGGAAGCCGCGTGGCCCCCGGCACCGGTCCGCCCGTCCCCGTTTCCGGCACCGGCCCCCCGGCCGCCGGCACCGCGCCGCCGGCTGCCGGCGGCGGGAAGCCAGCTGTGCGTATGGGGCCGCCGGCCGGGAGCGGGGCGTTGGTGGCAGCGGGGGGCGGGGAGGTCACGGGCGGCGCGCCGGTGGTGGCGGCCGCGGCCGGCGCGGAGGTGGCGGGCTGGCCGGCCGTCGACTCCGCCTCGGCGCCGCGCCCGCGGCGTCCCCACCGGCGCGGGCGCGCGGCGTGGGTGTCCGGTTCGGCGCCCGGCGCGGACGTCGAGGGGGTCGAGGGGGTCGAGGGGGTCGCCGGGGGCGGGGGAGCGACGGCGAGGCCGGTCGGGCGGACCGGCGGCGTGGTGCCACCGATCAGCGCCGTGCGCAGTTCCTCGGCGCTCGGGCGGGCGGCGGGATCCTTCGCCATCGCGACCTCGACGAGCCCGCGCAGCTCCGCGTTGACGCCGCCGAGCTGCGGGGGCTCGTTGAGGATGCGGTAAAGGATCGCCTCCATCCGGCCGGTGCCGAACGGTGGCTGCCCGGTCGCGGCGTAGACCATGATCGCGCCCCAGGCGAACACGTCCACGGCCGACGTGATCGGGGCATCCATGATCTGTTCCGGTGACATGTAGCCGGGGGTGCCGATCGCCTGGCGGACGTTGCGGCTGAGCTCGGTGTCGGCGTTGTACTCGCGGGCCAGGCCGAAGTCGATGACCTTGGGGCCGACGGGGGAGAGCAGGACGTTGCCGGGGGTGAGGTCGCGGTGGACGATGCCCGCGGCGTGGATGGCGCTCAGGGCCGTCGTCACGCTCACGGCGAGCTGCTCGAGGTCGGCGGGGCGCATCGGCCCGCGGATCGCCACGTGCCGCGACAGCGTCGGGCCCTCGACGAACTCGGTCACCAGATAGGGCTGCGGGCCGTGCGGATCGGCGTCGAGAACGGCGGCGGTGGTGAACCGGCGCACCCGGCGGGCGCTCTCCGCCTCGCGGGCGAAGCGGGCCCGGAACTCGGGCCGCTGGGCGAGCTCCGGCCTGATCACCTTGATCGCGACGGCGCTGCCGTCCGGCGCCCGGCCGAGGAACACCGTGCCCATGCCGCCCTGGCCGAGTCGCCCGATCACCTGGTAGGCGCCGAGCTGGCGGGGATCGTCGGGCTGCAGCGGACGCGCCTGGTTCCCGGACAGCGGAGGCGGCGAAGACCCCGTCACCATGCCCCACTCCCGCGGTGGCCTCGCGGCCCCGCATGCCCCTGCCCCGGCCCGGTGACCATGGCCGACGCCGCGGACACCCGTCTACCACCTCTTCATACCAGTAGGGGCAAACGGGAGGCAGCCCCGTCTTTGTCGTGACACCGACACGCCCTGACACGCCCCCGGTGGCGCCGGTGGCTGCCCGGGGACAGCGGGTCGTCCAACCCCGCCTCACCGGGGCGGGGTCTTGTCCGGGTCTGGGTGGCGGAGGTCGCGATGCGGCTGGTTTCGCCGTTCCTGGCCCGGTCGCGGCCGGTGGTGACTAGCGTGTGACGCGGCGCCGCGACGTCCGGCCGACCCGGCGGCCGTCGCGTCGGGCTGCGCGGCCGGCTGGCCCGTCCCGTTTTCCGCGTCGGGGTCGCCGCAGACCGGTGTCGGATGGCCGCCCCGCCCTGGGAGGTCGAGTGCTCCGTCGCGCCGCGAAGTTCGAGGTGACCCTCATCCCGACCGGCTCGTCCCTGCTCGCCCCGATATCGCCCGAGCCGCGCCGTTTCCTGCTTGACCGGGCCCTCGACGAGTTCGTCGCCGATCTCGGCGCCCTCGACGAGGCCGCCGCGACGATGGTCCCCGGCGCCGCCCGCCCCCTCATCGAATCGGCCATCGACGTCGCCGAGCCCGCGGTGGTCGACGGCACCCTGCTCGTCTCCGGGCAGGAGGTGATGCAGACCTGGGAGGCCCCACTGATGCGGGCGCTGGCCCGGTCGGTCACCGCCGCCGGCGGCAGCGTGCTGGAGATCGGGTTCGGTCTGGGGCTGTCCGCCGGATTCGTGCAGGAGGCGGGAGCGGCCCGCCACGTCGTCGTCGAGGCGAACCCGAGCACCGCGCGGGTCGCCGAGCAGTGGGCGGTCGCCGACGGCCGGCGCGGCGTCGAGATCGTCACCGGGCGCTGGCAGGACGCGCTGCCCGCCCTCGGCCGGTTCGACGGCATCCTGTTCGACACCTACCCCATGGACGAGGCCGAGGTCGACGCCTACGTGCTGCGGGACGCGACGTTCGCCGAGCACTTCTTCCCGCACGCCGCCGAGCACCTGACCGACGACGGCGTGTTCACCTACTACTCGAACGAGATCGACTCCCTGTCCCGGCGTCACCAGCGGGCCCTGCTGCGCCACTTCCGCGCGTTCAGCGTCGAGGTCGTCGACGGTCTGCGCCCCCCGGACGACTGCAGCTACTGGTGGGCGCCGTCGATGGCGGTCGTGGTCGCCCGCGGGCCCCGGCGGACCTGATCCCGCCGGCGCCCGGCCGCTCCTGGCCGACCCCGCCCGTCCGCGTCGGACGGGCGGGGGCCGTGCTCAGGCGGGCTGGTGCTCCTGACGATGCGCGCTGCCGCCGCGGACCGCGTCGTCGCGGATCTCACCGACCAGTTCCTCGAGGATGTCCTCCAGCGCGACCAGCCCCAGCACCGCGCCGTCCGCGTCGGTGACCCGCGCGAGGTGGGCGCCGGAATGCTGCATCGTCGCGAGCGCGGTGCGCAGGCTGTCGTCCGCGCCCACATGCGCCAGCGGTCGGATCCACTTGGCCGCGACAGGGCTTGCCCGCCGCTGCGACCTGGTCTCCAGGACGTCCTTGAGATGCAGGTAGCCGGTCATCTCCGCGCCGTCGTCGGCGCGGACCGGGAAGCGGGTGTACCCGGTCCGGGCGGCGAGCCGCTCGACCTCGCGGGGGGTGATCGTCGGCGGCACCGTGACGAGCCCGTCGGGGGCGAGCAGCACGGTGCGGGCGGTGCGCTCCTCGAACGACAGCGCCCCGGTGAGCAGCTCGTGCTCGTCCTCGGCGAGCAGTCCCTCCCGGTGCGACTCCTCGATCAGGCCGGCCACCTCGTCGCGGGTGAACACGCTGGCCACCTCGTCCTTGGGCTGCACGCCGACCAGCCGCAGCGTCAGGCTCGCCACCGCGTTCAGCGTGATGATCACCGGCTTGCCGAGCCGCACGAAGGTGACCAGCAGCGGGGCGAGCAGCAGCACGGACCGGTCCGGCAGGGCCAGCGCGATGTTCTTGGGCACCATCTCGCCGACGACGACGTGCAGGAACGTCACCAGGCCCAGGGAGATCGCGAACGACAGCGGGTGCAGCAACGCCGAGGGCAGCCCGGCGGCCTCGAACGGGCCGTGCAGCAGTTGCGCGATCGCCGGCTCGCCGAGCGCGCCCAGCCCCAGGGTGCAGACGGTGACACCAAGCTGCGCGCCGGCGAGCAGCAGCGACACGTTCTCCATCGCACCGAGGGTGATCTTCGCCAGCCGCGAGCCGGACTCGGCCATCGGCTCGATGCTCGTCCGCCGGGCGGAGATCAACGCGAACTCGGCGCCGACGAACAGCGCGTTGAGCGCCAGCAGCGCGACGGTCGCGGCGATCATCAGCAGCGAGCTCATCGGTCCGCCGCCTGTCCGGTCGCCTCGGCGCCCGAACGCCGCGCGGACGGATCGCCGGCCGGGCGTCGCGGGGGATCGTCGTCCACGGTCGTCACACCGGTCGGGGCCACGGGATCCAGGCGGACCCGGTCGACGCGGCGGCCGTCCATCCGCTCCACGGTGAAACGCACGCCCCCGACCGCCGTCGCGTCGCCCGCCCGGGGGATCCGGCCGAGCTCGCGGGCCATCAGCCCGCCGAGCGTCTGGTAGGTGTCGTCGGTGGGCACGGGGATGCCGGTGATGTTGCCGGCCTCCTCGGGGCGCAACAGACCGGACAGCAGCCAGCTGCCGTCCCGGCGGCGCAGCGCCCGCGGCGAGACCCGGTCGTGCTCGTCGACGACGTCACCGACGATCTCCTCGATGAGATCCTCCGCGGTGACCAGGCCGTCCGTGCCACCGAACTCGTCGACGACGATGGCCATCTGCAGGCCGCCGGCGCGCAGCGTCTCCAGCAGCGGCTCCAGCAGCAGGGTGGACGGCACGGTCACCGGCGCGACCATCACCGCGCGGGCCGGCGTGCGGTCGCGATCCTCCTCCGGGACGCCGACGGCGTTCTTGATGTGGACGACCCCGACGACGTCGTCGCTGTCGGCGCCGAGCACGGGGAAACGGGAGTGGCCCGTGCGACGGGTGAGGATGATGACCTCGCTCACCGGGTCGTCCGCCTGGACCGTGCGCATCCGCATCCGCGGTGTCATCACGTCCTCGGCGGTGCGGTCACCGAACAGCAGGGACCGCTGCACGAGCGTCGCCGTCTCCTGGGACAGCGTGCCATGCTCGGCGGAACGTCCCACCAGGGAGAACAGCTCCTGCGCCGAGCGAGCGGAGGCGAGCTCCTCCAGCGGTTCGATGCCGAGGCGATGCAGCAACCGGTTCGCGGTCGCGTTCAGGGAGCGGATGAGCAGGCTCGTCGCCCGGGTGAAGGCACGCTGCGGGCCCTGCACCGCGCGGGCGGTGGCCAGCGGATGGGCCAGGGCCAGGTTCTTCGGCACCAGCTCGCCGAAGACCATCGCGACCGCGGTGGCGAGGACCATCGCGATCGTCACCGACAGCGCGTCGACGACCCCGTCGGAGGCCCCGAGCGCCCGCACCGGGCCGTGCAGCAGCTGCGCGATCGCCGGCTCGGTGAGGAAGCCGATGGCGAGGTTGGTCACGGTGATGCCCAGCTGCGCCCCGGAGAGCTGGGTCGACAGGGTGCGCAGACCGGCGAGCACACCCCTGGCGCCCCGGTCGCCGGCCTGCGCGGCCCGCTCCACCGTGGGCCGGTCGGCGGTGACGAAGGCGAACTCGGCGGCCACGAACACGCCGCACGTGGCGACGAGCGCGAGACCGACTATCAGCAGAAGCGCCTCGATCATCGGTCGACCCCCGTCGGCGCTTCTGCATACGTGGGTCGGCCGGAACTACATCCGGCGTCGTCGGAGTCCTTCATGATCCCTTCCGGTCGGTGCTGGTCGCCCCGGTGCGCTGGCCGTACCCCGTCACCTGGGTTTCAACGCGCCGGGCGCGCCGTCCGTTTCACCGCGGTCGTCCGCGCGACGGCTCCTCCTCACGATGGCCTGTCGCCGCCGGACGGTCCAGGGTCGGCACGGGCATCGGTAGAAGATCACGGCCCGGGTCCGCTCTCGCGGGTGTCACGGAGGGTGACAGCGGGAAGAGTAAGGACGACGTCGCCGGATCTCACGCCCGCGTGCCGGACGAGCATCCAGGTGCCGCAGAGCATCCGGGCGCCGGGGTCGTTCCGGGCGCCGGACAGGGAGGTCGCCATGCATCGGATCCAGCGGGGTTCCCAGCCGCGTCGCCCCTCGTCGCACCAGGCGCCGGTCGGCGGGTTGGCCGGCGGGTTGGCCAGGCCGGCGCTGCTGGTCGCCGCGGCCGCGCTGGCGGCGGTCGGCATCGCCGGCTGCTCCGACCCGGCCGGCACCTCGGCCACCGTCGTCTCGCCGAGGGGCGGTCCGCCGGCCGGCTGGACGCCGTCGCCGACCGCCTCGCCCGCCCCCGCCGCCCCCGCCCCCGCGTCCACAGCCCCCGCGTCCACAGCCCCCGCGTCCACAGCCCCCGCGTCCACAGCCCCCGCGTCCGCGGCGCCGGGCGTGACACCGTCCGCACCCGCGGCCGCCCCGGCCGCGCCGACTCCGTCCGAGGCAGGGGCCGTCGCTCCGGATGGTGGGCTGTGCCCGACGTCGCGGCTGACGGTGCGCTCAGCCGACGCGGAGGGCGCCGCCGGCAGCACCTACGAGAAACTGGTCCTGACCAACACCGGCTCCGCGACCTGCCTGCTGCGGGGCTTCCCCGGCGTGTCCTACGTCGACGCGGCCGGTCGGCAGGTCGGCGCGCCGGCGGTGCGGACGGGTCCCGCCGGCGCGTCGGCGCGGCTGGCTCCGGGCGCGTCCGCGACGGCGACGCTGCGCACCGTCCATCCCGGCCTCCAGGAAGGCTGCGAGCAGACCTCGCAGACCACCCCGGTCGCGGCGCTGCGTATCTACCCGCCGGCCAACACCACCGCGCTGCGGCTGCCGCTGTCGGGCGTCTCGGCCTGCGTCAACCCGGCGGTGCAGCAGCTCTCGGTGACCACCCTGACCCGCTGACCGGGGGTCCGCCCGAGGCCGGCGCCGGCGCGCACACCCGCGCCGGCGCCGGTCCGGGTGCCGTCAGCCTGTCTTCCGCACGTTCGTGTGGTGAGACAGCTACGTGGTTGATTGTTCGGATCGGGTCGGGTTGATCGGGATCCGTGGTGGCGGGTCTGGGACTGTTCGTGGCTGTGTCGGTTGTGGCGGGTTAC
>NZ_JCBATA010000091.1:0-23704 GCF_059816245.1 Frankia sp. RB5 | reverse complement strand
CGGACACTCGGCCGTGACCGCTTTCCAGGCCGTCGCGAAGTCGAAGGGACTCACGGTCGTCCCCGCCTTCCTGCCCGCGGACGCGGTCGACGCGACCCCGACCCTCGAGGCCATCCGGGCGAAGAAGCCGGACGTGCTGGTCCTCAACGCCAACGGCCCCGCCGCCTCCGCCATGCTGAAGAGCCGGGCCGACATCGGGTGGACAATTCCGACCATCGGCGAGGGCACGGCCTTCGCCGCGAACGACCTGGGGAAGATCTCGAGCCCGAACCAGTGGAACAACGTGACCGTCCAGAGCCCCAACTGGGCGGTCGCGAACGGTCCGATGCTGAGCGTTCCCGCCTTCAAGACCTTCCTCGCGGAGTTCAAGTCCGCCAACAAGATCCAGGTCGGCATGGGTGGCCTCGTCTGCCTCTACGAGAACCTGTTGACGATCAAGGCGGCCTTCGAGGCGACGGACAAGAACGACGTCGCCAGCGTGTCGAAGGCGCTGGAAGGCCTCGGGGTCAGTGGCATTCCGGCCTCGATCAAGGATCTGTGGGTCGGTCCCGACGGCCTGGGCTTCTCGGCGGACTTCCACGGAAACGCGCGGTGGAAGGCGTCCGACTTCACGTTCGTCAAGGCGCAGGCGAACGTCGACGGAATGGTGACTCCCTGATCGGGTAGCACCGCCTGGCGTGTCCGGGGTGGATGGCCTTCGGCTTCCACCCCGGACACGTCCTGTCGGGCCCGGGTAAGAGAGATGGGCGAGGAGAGTCAGTGACGATCATCTGGACAGGCCTGGCGCTGGGGTCGCTCTATGCGGTCGCGGCCCTGCTGTACAACGTCACCATCGCCACCGCGGGCGTTTTCTCGTTCGCGGCGGCCCAGTATCTGATGGTGGGGGCGTTCATAGCGTTCTTCGTGCAGGACAACGGATTACCGATCTTATTGGCCGTGCCGATCGGGGCGGTCGTCGGGGGAGTGCTCGGCTGGCTGACGGAACTGGCCGCGATCCGCCCGCTCAAGGACAGGACGGGCTGGGCTCCGCTGGTGACCACGGTCGGCGCCGGCGTCGTCCTCCAGGGCCTCGCCTTCGCGATCTGGGGATCCGAGCCGCGGCCCGTCCACGCCGTCTTCCACGGCGGTTCGATCAATGCGCTTGGCGGGCGACTCCAGGTCACCGACCTGGCGATGATCGTGCTCGGCGTCGTTCTCTGCTTCGGCGTGCACCTGCTGCACACCCGCAGCCCATGGGGGCTCATGGGCCGCGCGATGACGGCGGACGCCGTGGCCGCGGCGGTCCGGGGGGTGAACACCCGACGACTCGTCTCGGGCTCCTTCGTCGTCGCCGGGGCCCTCGGTGGCGCGGTGGGAATCTTCGTGGCCCCCAAGACCGGCGCCGTGTTCAGCCTGGGATCCACCCTCGTCGTCTACGCCTTCGCGGCGCTCACGGCAGGTGGTTTCGGAAGCTACGTGGGCTGCTGGGTGGGTGGGATCGTCATCGGCCTTGTCCAGGCCCACACGGAACGCTACGCCGGCAGCCAGTACCCGCTGCTCGTGGTGTTCGCGCTACTACTGGTCGTGTTGCTGCTGAAGCCGACCGGGCTGTTCGGTGACCGACGGATTCGATTGGTCTGAGATGAAATCCATATCAGTCCCGGCACCGCTCACCCGGAACCCCTGGGCATTTCCGCTGGTAGCCCTGGCCGTGCTCGTCATCCTGCCGCTGGCCGGCTATCAGGGCGGATTCCTGCGTCAGCTGATCCTCATCGCTATCTACACGCTTCTCGTCAGCGGCCTCAACCTCACGCTCGGGTACGCGGGTGAGGTCGTCCTCGGCCAGGTCGCGATCCTCGCGCTCGGCGGGTACGTGGCGGGAATCCTCGCCAAGCACGAGGTCCACGACCTGGCGATCGCGATGGTCATCGCGATCGCCGCCTCCGCGATCCTCGGGCTGGTCACCGGCCTTCCCGGGCTGCGGCTCAGTCATCTGGCACTGGGTCTCATCACCTTCTTCCTGGTACTCCTGGTCGCGCCGATCGCTCTCGCCTTCGAGGGCGAGACCGGTGGGTACACGGGCATCTACGGTCTGATCAATCCGACCTTCCTCGGCATCCCGATCAAGGGGAACGTCGCGCTCTACCTGCTGTGCGTCCTGACCGCGGCAGCCTGGCTGGTGATCTTCCGTAACCTCGTGATGTCGCGGTTCGGGCTGGCTCTGCGCGTTCTCAAGGAGAACCCGGTTCTGGCCTCGTCGCTGGGGCTGTCGGTGCTGCGGCTGCGCCTGACCGCGTACGTCCTCGGCAGCCTGCCGGCCGGTGTGGCCGGTTGTCTGTTCGCATATGCCAGCGTGTACGTCGCGCCGTCGTCGTTCACGCTGTCGATGTCGATCGCGATTCTCGCCGCGTCGGTCGTGGGTGGCTCGCAGAGCGTGTATGGCGCGCCGATCGGTGCGGCGCTCCTGGTGCTCGGGCCGCTGAACGCGGGCGCGTTCGATCGCTACTCCCTGATCGTCTACGGATTCTTCCTCGTCCTGGTCGGCACCGTCCTCGCCGGTGGGCTCGCGGGCGTCGCCCGGACCGGCCTGCGGCGGCTGGCGAAGCTCCTGGCTGTCGGAATCGAAGGCGACGCTCGGCCCGCCCAGGCCGCTGGCCCGGCGGCATCGGGCCAGGCGGCGGCGCCGGATCTCGCCATCCCCGGCGAGTCGTTGCGAGTGACGGGCGCGAGCCGGGCCTTCGGGGAGGTCAAGGCGCTCGGCGGCGTCGACTTCCGCGCGGAGCCCGGACGTATCACCGCGCTGATCGGTGCCAACGGCGCGGGGAAGACCACCCTGCTGAACGCGGTCTCGGGCGCCATCACGTTGGACACCGGCACGGTGGAGATCGGCGGGAAGGACGTCTCGGGGCTGTCGGCCGCCCGCCGGGCCCGGGAGGGCATCGGCCGGACCTTCCAGACCCCGATGATCCCGTCGGCGATGAGCGTCCTCGAGGTGGCCGCGTCGGGCTGCCTGATCGAAGGCCGACTCGGCGCGCCGTCGGCGATGCTTCGGCTGCCCAGGTACCGGCGCACGGCGCGCGGCGACCGCGAGATCGCGATGGCCGCCCTCGACGTCGTCGCGCTCGGCGGGCACGCCGGCGAGTCCGCCGCGAGCCTCCCGCTCAGCACACGGCGACTGCTCGAGGTGGTGCGCGCCGTCGCCGGCCGTCCGAAGGTCATCCTGCTCGACGAACCGGCGGCCGGGATGGACGACGACGCCATCGCCGAGCTGCGCGACCTGCTCCAGCGGTTGAAGGACGCCGGGGCCACGGTCGTGCTGATCGAGCACAACATCTCGTTCGTCCTCGGCGTCGCCGACGACGTGTACGTCATGGAGCTCGGCCGCCTGCTGGCGAACGGAACGCCGGAGGAGATCCGGTCCGATCCGCGGGTGATCGCCAGCTACCTGGGCTCCCGGCACGGGACGCACCAGGAGCCGGCGGCGACCGCGCTGGAGGGATCCGCATGAGTGACCACTCCACGCCCGCCACCAGGGCGACGGCCTCCGAAACGCCCCGCGCCGGGACCGGGGCCTTCACGACGGCCGAACCCGGGACCGCCACCGCTGGGACCGCCACCGCTGGGACCGCCGCCACTGGGACCGCCGCCGGGACCGAGATCGCCGGGACCGCCGCCGGGACGGCTGCTTCGGAGCCGGCGCTGTCGGCGCGGGGACTGCGCCTGGGCTACGGCGATCTGACGGCCGTGTGGGACATGGACGTCGACGTCTACGCCGGGCGCACGACGGCCCTGCTCGGACGCAACGGCGCGGGCAAGACCACGCTGCTGTCCGGCCTGGTCGGACTGCTTGGCGCCCGGGCCGGATCGGTCCGCCTGCATGGGGTGGACGTGACCAGACTGCCACCCTGGACACGGGTCCAGCGGGGCCTCGGGATCGTGCAGGAAGGCAAGCGCGTCTTCCGCAACCTGACGGTCACGGAGAACATCTCGGTGGCTCTGCACGCCACGGTCGGCAGGTCCGGCCGCGCCGAGGCGCTCGAACGCACCTGGGCGAACTTCCCCGTGCTGGCCGATCGTCGCAGGCGCCTCGGTGGCGAGCTCAGCGGCGGGCAGCAGCAGATGCTGAGCATCGCCACGGCCATGGTTGCCCAGCCCAGCGTGCTGCTCATCGACGAGCCGTCGTCAGGTCTCGCGCCACTGGCGGTCGAGCAGGTCCTCCAGATCATCGACGGGCTCAAGGCGCAGGGCCTCGCGATTCTGCTCGTCGAGCAGATCGTCGAGGAGGTCCTCAGCGGCTATGCGGACGCCGTCATCCTCGTCGATCAGGGGCGCTCGGTGCTGAGCCAACCCGCCGACCAGGTCTCCGTCGAGCAGATCACCGCGGCCATGTTCGGCACCACCGCCTGGGCGAGCTGACGCCGGACCGCCACGCGCACGAGCACCGTCACGCGCACGAGCAACGTACTGCCCGCACGGGACGCACCGCGTCGTCGCCACCTCGTCCTCGCCGAGGTGGCGACGACCCCACGCCGCGAACCCGGCGCCCCTGGAGTACTGGCTCACCCGGCAGCCGCACGGCTCAGGGTCGTGCTGGACACCGCGGCCGCCGGGCCGAATAGGACCTCCCCACCAGGTCATACTGGGTGGGTGATGACGGGGCCTCTGACGACTGGAGTGGACGGCACCGGTAACGGTTCTGCGCGGCGTCGGCGGGTCGACCCTGAACGCCGCGCCCAGTTGCTCAGGGATCTTGAGGAACTCGTGCTCGCCGAGGGTTTCCTGGCGCTGAGCATGGATGATCTGGCGTACCGGCTCCACTGTTCGAAGGCGACGCTCTACAGCGTGGCCGGGACCAAGGAGCATCTGGTGGTGGCCTTGACGAAGGAGTTCTTCCGCCAGGCCACCGAACAGATCGAGCAGGCCGTGGCCGACGTGGCCGACCCGAGGCTGCGCATTCCCACGTACCTGTCGATGGTCGGCCGGGCGATGAGCCGGTGTTCGACCCGGTTCTACGCCGACATGATCGGTCTCCGGTCGACCGCGAGCATCTACCGGACGAATTCCGCGGCTGCGGCTCGGCGAGTTCAGGAGCTGATCGCCGACGGCGTCAGGGAGGGCGCGCTGCGGCCGATCGACGGGAACTTCGCCGGGCAGCTCGTTGCCATGGCCATCGAAGGTGTCCAGTCCGGGGTGCTCCTGCGGAGCAGCGGCCTGAGCGCGGGTGAGGCGTACGCCGAGATGGCGGATCTCCTGCTGCACGGTCTGAGCGCGCCACCGGCCTGAGGGCGGACGGGCCGCGCTGTCACCGAATCGAGGATCCGATGGAGATGCCGCCGTCCACGTCCAGGACGACGCCGGTGATGTAGCCGGCTGTTTCGCTGGCCAGGAACGCCGCGGCGTCGGCGATGTCCTCCGGCCTGCCGGTGTGGCGCATCGGAATCTTGCTGATCAGCTTGTCGCGGGCGGGGCCGTTCATCGAGGCGAGCATGGGGGTCTCGATGAGGCCGGGGGCAATGGCGTTGACGGTGATGCCGTGGCGCGCGCCCTCGAGCGCGAGGGCCCGGGTCAGGCCGACGACGCCGGCCTTGGCGGCCACATAATTGCTTTGCCCGAAGTTCCCGTGCCAGGACATGGACGAGAAACTGACGATGCGCCCGTAGCCCTGGCGCTTCATGGGCCCGAACGCGGCGCGCGCGCAGTGGAAGCTGCCGGTGAGACTCACGTCGAGCACCGCGCGCCAGTTGTCGTCGGTGATATCTTCGACCCGGTTGTCGCGGATGATTCCGGCGTTGTTGACCAGGACGTCGAGACGGCCGAGGTCATCGGTGACGCCGGCGATCCAGGCGCTGACCTGGGCGGAGTCGGTCACGTCGATCACGTCGCCGCGGAGTTCGGCGTCGTGGGTGATTGTTCTGGTGGCGGCTTCGAGGGCTTCGCCGTTGACGTCGGCCAGTGCGACCGCGGCGCCTTCGGCGGCGAAGCGGGTGGCCATGGCGAGACCCAGGCCCTGCGCGCCACCGGTGATGGCGACGACGCGTCCGTGGTAGCGATTCACTGATCGTCGCCTTTCGTGGTTTCGGGATCGAGAAAGGCGCGCAGGGCGTCGGCCACCGAACTCGCCGACCAGTTGTCGGCGAAGGTGGCCAGTTCCTCACCCAGGGCGTGTTCGGGCGCGACGCCGTCGATGCGGTGCAGCAACGCCTTGAGCCGCTGCTGGGCGGGGCTGGCGCGGTCGGCCAGCTGACGGCAGATGCGGTCCGCCGTGCTGTGCAGGTCTGCTTCGGGCACGATCGCCCGGATCCAGCCGGTGCCGGCGAACGCGGTCGCGGGCAGCAGTTCGCCGGTGAGCAGGAGCCAGCGGGAGAGGCCGCGCCCGACCGCACCGGGCAGCCGGACGCTGGATCCGCCGGCCGGGACGAGCCGGCGGGTGAGGTGACCGTCGCCGATGAGTGTGGTGTCGGCGGCGACGACGACGTCACAGACCAACGCGAGTTCGAGGCCGCCGGCGACGGCGTGGCCGTGCAGCACGGCGACCCACGGTTTGGTGGCGGCCGCGATGCGGCTGAAACAGGCCGAGACGTCGGTCAGGAAACGGACCGGATTGTGGCCGCGGTCGTGCAGGTCCAGGAACTGGTGGAAGTCTCCGCCGGCGCAGAAGCTCGGCCCGTTGCCCGCCACCGCGACGACCGCGGTGGCGGGATCGGCTTCGGCACTGGTGATCTGCTTGTCCAGGGCTTCGATCAGGGTGACGTCGAGGGCGTTGCGCCGCTCGGGGCGGTTGAGCCGCAACCAGCGGACGGCGCCGCGTTGCTCGACGAGCAGGGGTTCGGCGCCGGTCAACGTACCTCCTGGGTGAGTTCGGCTCGTCGGTTGCGGCGCAGAAGGTAACGCTGTGTCTTACCGCTGGGTGTCTTGGGCAGGGCGTCGATGAAGTGGATGGTGCGCGGGTAGGCGTGGGCGGCATAACGGGTTCTGACGAGCTGCTGGAGTTCGGTGATCAGCGTCGGCGAGGCGTCGTTGCCGCCGCGCAGGACGACGTAGGCCTCGATGACCTCCCCGCGGACGTCGTCGGGTGCGCTGATGACGCTGCACTCGGCGACGGCGGGGTGCTGGGCGAGAACGCTCTCGATCTCGAACGGCCCGATGCGGTACCCGGCCATGATGATGACGTCGTCGTCGCGGGACGAGAAGTAGAAGTCGCCGTCGGGGTCGAACCGCCCGGCATCGCCAATGAGGTACCAGCGCTTGTCGGCGGTGAACCTGGCGTCGCTCTGCCCGGGAATCTGATAGCCGCGGAACGTCATCAGAGGGCTCGCGGCGACGTCGATGGCGAGCCGGCCGAGCACGCCTGGTCCGACGGGCTCGTCCTTGTCATTGGCGAGCACCGCGAGGCTCCAGCCGGGAACCGGCCGACCCATCGATCCGACCTTGAGGGGACGGGCGAGTTCCGGATGGTGGTGGTTGGCCAGTGGCATGCCGAGCTCGGTCTGGCCGAAGTGGTCGTGCACGGCGACGCCGAGCGCGGCGTCGGCCCAGTCGTTGATCTCGGGGGTCAGTGGCTCCCCCGCGCTGGACGCTCGTTCCAGGCTCAGCCCCGCAGGCACGGGCACCGACGACGAGCGCAGCCTCCGATACACCGTCGGGGCGGCGGCGAAGTCGGTGACCGAGTGCTCGACGAGCGTGCGCCAGGTCGACTCGACGGAGAACCCCTGGGCCAGCAGCAGGCTCGAAACGCCGGCGGCCAGCGGAGCGACGATCGCGGCGTACAGCCCGTAGGCCCACCCCGGGTCGGCGGCGCACCAGTAGCTGCTCTCCTGGGTGACGCCGAGGCCGTACTCCAGGTAGATCTGCCATCCGGCGATGTAGGAGACGGGGTGGATCACTCCCTTGGGCTTGCCGGTGGTGCCAGAGGTGAACATGTGCACCAGCGGGCCGTCCCCGCTCGTGGTGACCGCGGCCACCGGCTCCGGTGACACGGCGGCGACGAGGTCTGACAGCGACGCGCCACCGAGGGACGCGCCGGTTCCGGTGACGACGACGCGGCGCTCGGGGTCGTGCGGCAGGTCCGGACCCGGGTCGAGTTTGTGACGCTGATCGGGGTCGACGACCACGACGTGCGCGCCCGAGCCTTCCAGCCGCAGGGCGATGGCCTGGGGCGCGAACGCGGTGAACAGCGGGACGTAGACCGCACCGAGCCGCCAGATCGCGAGAATGAGCGTGACCAGGTCGGTGCTCTTGCCCATCAGGGTCGCGACCCGGTCGCCGGGACCGACCCCCAGCCCCTGCAGCGCCCGTGCATAGCGGTGCGAGCTCACGGCTAGCTCTCCGAAGGACAGGACGGTCGGTGCGTCGGGGTCATCGACGACAGTGAACGCGACCTGGTCGGCGGGGTGCCGGTCGCACAGCAGCCATGCGACGTCGAGGCGGGGGGCGGTGAAGGTCGCGGTCAGTTCCGCGACCCGGCCGGCGGCGCCCACTACTGCTTCTTCCGATCAATGATCGGCAGGACGAGGCGGCTGGGGTGGTCCGGCCCGTGGTGGATGTGGTTGATCGCGGGAATCATCTGCTCCTCGGTCTCGCGGGCGATGACGCCGCCGGTGTTGGTGTTGCGGTCGTAGCGCGGGAAGTTGCTGCTGGAAACGTCCAGGCGGATGCGGTGACCGGGGAGGAACACGTTCGAGGTCGCGGTCAGGTCGACGGTGATCTCATAGACCTCGCCGGGCTTCATCAGCTCTTCCCTGGCGCGGCTGTTGCGATAGCGGGCGCGCAGAATACCGTCGCACAGGTTGATCGCCTTGCCGTCGGGGAAGACGTCGACCAGTTTGGCGGTGAAATCGGTGTCCACCGCCGACGAGGAGACGAACAGGGTCAGGCTGACCGGGCCCGTGACCTCGACGGGCTCCTCGAGCACGGGACCCGTGAAACACAGCACGTCCTCGCGGCCGGCGACGGTCCGCTGATCGACCGGGCCACAGAACCCCGGGGTCGTCGGCAGGCACGCCCCGCCGGCCGTGGGCACCGGGCGGCGGGGGTCGTAGAGGTAGGTGTCATGCCCGGCGACGGCCGCTGGCTCGGTCGTCAGCACGCCGTCGCCGTCCGCGGTGTTGGCGTGGCCGGCGCTGCCGAGGTGGAAGTCGGTCCACGTCGTGTCGGGCAGCGGCCAGTCCTGCTCGTCGCGCCACTGGTCGATGCCCATCACGAAGATCTTCACGGGGGCCACGCCGTCGAGGGCACTGGTGTCACCGCGGACCCAGCGGTCGAAGAACTTCACGTACAGCTCGTTCAGGCCCATCATCCGGACCGAGGCCATCGGGCCGAAGGAGCGGTCGGGGTAGATGCCACGCGCGGACTCGTGTTCCCACGGGCCAATGACCAGTCGCTGCCCCTCGCGTGCCTGCGCGGTGCCGGCGTTCTGGCGGGCGGCGGTGAAGGTGCGGACGGTCTGTCCGATGTAGAGGTCGTACCAGCCACCGATGTTCAGCGCCGGGGCGGTGACGTTCTTGAGCTCGGACGTGAGCTCGATCGCGTCCCAGAATCCGTCGTGGGCCGGGTGGGACATCCAGTCGTTCCACCATTTACCGTAGGCCGCCAGAACCGGAACCTCGGCCGTCGGGAGCACATCGTTGAGGGGCTCGGGAGCCAGCAACGCCGCGACGAGCTCCTGTACCTGGGCCGGCGAGCCTGTGCCGGCCGCCAGCGACCGCTGTGCGTCGGCCGCGTACATCAGGGCGCTCCACAACGTGACCAGGCTCAGGGAAAGCGCACCGCCCGCCGAATACCAGGGCGCCTCATAGTTGTCAATCGAGGTGAGTGACGGCGCGATCGCCCTGAGGGCGGGGGAGCCGGTCGCGGCGGCCTCCCACTGGACCATCCCGAGGTAGGACGCTCCGTACATGCCCACCGTGCCGTCGGACCACGGCTGGTCGACGATCCAGGCGAGCGTGTCCTCGCCGTCGGCCCGATCGGCCATGTGCGGAACGAACTCGCCTTCCGAACGATTCGTGCCCCGGCAGTCCTGCGTCACCACCGCGTAGCCAGCCTCCAGCAGTGTCAGTAAGTTCGGCAGGATCTCCGAGGCCGTGATCAGGCTGTCCTTGCCGTACGGAAGGCGCACAAGCAGCGTTGGCCCCGTGCCGTCGGCCAGGCGCCACACATTGGCGGCCAAAGCCACGCCGTCACGCATCGGAATCCGGACATCTATGTCGTATACATGCTGCATTCGGCGCCCCTCAACTGAGCGGAGAATTCGGATGACGGTACGTTAGCTAGCACATAAGTACCCTGTCAACGTACCGTCAGTGCCCGGCGTGCTCCAGCTGAGATCCTCGAACGACTCAACCCCACCCGCGGCCACCGCGCCTGCCCGCGCGCCGTCACAGGCCGGGTAGAAGGTCGGAATCCTCGTCGCCGCTCAGCCGAATCGCGGATCTTCAGAACCAGGTCAGATCGCGTGGTCGGTGTCGTAGGCGGTGCGGGCGCGCCCGATCTCGTCGATGGAGTCCTCGAACAGGTCGGCAAGCGCACGTAGCCGCTCGGCGACCCGGGCGCCGAGCGGGGTCAACGAGTACTCGACCCGAGGCGGGATCGTCGTGACCACCGAACGCACGACCATCCCGTCACGCTCCAGGGTCTGCAGCGTCTGGGACAGCATCTTCTCGCTGACGCCCTCCACCCGCCGCCGCAGCGCGTTGAATCGGTAGCCGCCCTCGCCGAGCGCGAGCAGCGCGAGGATCCCCCATTTGCCCGCGACGCCCTCCAGGGCCGACCGGGATGGACAGTCCCGGTTGAACACGTCGCTGATCAGCTCATCGCTGATCGACGGCTCGCGGGCCGCCCCCTCCGAGTGGTCGCCCGGCCGATCCAGGCCGCCTTGGCCAGCCCGCATCCGCCCAGTGGCTCGCGCCCTCTGGCTGGCCGGCGTGCCCTGGGAGCCGGAGGCACGCACCGTGGTCATGTTCCCAGAATACGGCGGCCCAGTGTGGCTTGAAAGTACTGTGGAATAGTTAGTACTGCGGTGTCGATGGTACTAGTCCGGCTCCTCGCGGACCGCGCCCGCCAAGCGCCCCGACGCCCGCACCGGTAGGACCCGACACCCGAAGAACTGGAGCCACCATGGGATCCATCGCCGTCACCGGCATCACCGGCCACCTCGCGCCGCTCGTCATCGACGGGCTGCTGGGCGCCGGTGTCGCCCAGTCCAGCCTCGTCGGCCTCGCCCGCGCACCGGAAAGGGCGGCCAGCCTCGCGGCCCGCGGTGTGGACGTCCGCCTCGGCGACTACGACGCGCCGGAGACGCTCACCGCTGCGCTGGCCGGTGTGAGCACCCTGCTCCTCGTCTCCGCCAGTGAGGTGGGCAAGCGGATCGTCCAGCACACGAACGTCGTCGAGGCGGCAAAGGCGGCCGGCGTCGCCCGGATCGCCTACACCAGCATCGTGCGCGCCGACACCAGCGCGGTCAGCCTCGCGGTCGAGCACAAGGCCACCGAACAGGTGATCGCCGCGTCCGGCCTGCCGTACACGTTCCTGCGCAACAGCTGGTACATCGAGAACTACACCCGCGACCTGGCTCGCCACCTCGCCACTGGCGTGATCGTCGGCGCTGCGGGGGGCGGAAAGATCGCCGGCGCGACGATCGCCGACTATGCCGCCGCCGCGGTCGCTGTCCTCACCGGCGACGGGCACGAGGGCACGACGTACGAGCTGGGCGGGACCCCATTCACGCTGGCCGAGCTCGCCGCCGCGATCACCGATGTGACCGGCACGAACGTCACCTACCAGGATCTGCCCGAGGCTGAGTTCATCGCCACGCTGCGCGAGCACGCGGGTCTCGACGAGGGCACGGCTGCCTTCGTCGCCGGCCTCGACGCGGCGATCGCCCGCGGCGAACTCGATGTGCCGACGACCGATCTGGAGACGCTGATCGGCCGCCCCAGCACGCCGCTGGCCGATGTCATCCGCGCTGCCAGGTCCTGACCCGCCACCGCGCCCAAGGCCGAGGCTGGAAGCTGTCAGCACGACTTCCCATCGGCCGAAGGCGCGGTGGGGCCGAGGCCGTTGATCATCAGGTCGATCTGTCGGCGTGCCAGGCCGTCCCAGTCGCCGGTCCCCGGCAGTGGTCGGGACAGAAGCGAGGTCGCCACGATGCTCGCGTCGTCAGGCGATCCGAGCGCTGCGGATGCTGCCTAGATCGAGTTCGATGCGGTGTCCGTGGACGGTGACGACGATGCTGGCCGCGTCGGCGCCGGTCGCGGTGAGGTAGTCGTAGAGGGTGGACAGGAGCATGTCCTCGCGGCTTTCGAGGCGGGAGACGGCGGCCTGGCCAACCCCGAGCTTCCCCGCGACCTCCGCCTGGGTCATCTGGGCCGCCTTGCGGATCATCGCCAGGTTCATGGCGTGGACCCGGTCCATCTCCTCCGCCGCCATGTGCGCCTCGGTGACGTCAGCGGCGAGCTGCGGATCTGACAGGAGCCGGTCCAGGTGGTCGTTGCCACGGACGAACGTCGAAGGCTGCGGCGTGGCGTCCTCAGTCATGGCTTCTCCTCGTAGGCTGTCTCGCGCTTCCACTGGTCGATCATCGGATCGGCTCTGGCGGCTACCCCGTCGTAGAAGGCGTCTCCCGACCTGGCCTTGTCGGCAGCGAACAGCGTGAAGACCACGGTGCCAGCCCCAGGAGGGAACCAGCAGATCAGCCGGACAGCTGCCCGCGGGTCGTAGGCGTGCGAGACCCGCCAGAGCGGGTACCGGCGGGACTGCCGTACCCATCGGAGGGTCGCCGTCTCGCTGTCTGGCGTAGGCGGGTCTGACCTGCGTCGCAGCTGGTCGAGCGCACGGGCGGTGTACGCCAGGAGGAGACGCGAGTGCCCGTCCCCGGCGCGCGCCTCGTCCTCGAGGCGGTCGAGCCACCGCCCGAAGTCCTCGGGCCAGTCGATGTCCACCCCAACAGCATTACATCGAGGGCATATTCCATGCAAGGCATGCGCCGGGCCCTGTTGAGGGGTGAGTAGCGGCGGACTCTGGACGCCGGCACACCTCGGTGATCCGGCTGCCACGAAGATCGATCTTCGTATCCCCATGATTGCTGCGGACGGCCACGGACCACGCGGCCTGGCAACGCTTCGCGACACCGCTGTCACCCGTCCGGCTACGCAACCGACGGCTCCCGGTGAGAGATCGGGCCGGATGTCTGTCAGGTGGCGTCAGGTGGCGCGCGTCCTTTCCGCACCAGGCGGACCGGCGGTTGCCCGGGCGCTTCGGGCAGCCGCCGGTCCGGGTCTGGGTCAGGAGCCGGCGAGCAGAAGTCGCTTCTCGTCCGCCGCCGGCAGCGGTTCACGCGTGCCGCGGGGGCCGCGGGCGGCGTCCCACGCGGCGACGTCGATGACCGTCTGGGCGACCGGGCGTGTTGTGAGGCCGTGGGCGCGGGCGCGGTGCCCGTCGACCAGGTTGGCCGCTCTCCAGGCGGGATCGCCGATCCACAGCGGCACGCCCATCCACGGCTCGACGCCGGCTGCCAGCAGGTCCGCCGTGGATCTCCAGACAACCCGCGCGTTCGAGCCGGCAGTTGTTCGGCAGATGTCGAGCAGCTCGCCCATCGGCAGTGGCAGTGGCAGTCCGACCGTGTTGTAGACGCCGGAGGCGGTCGAGGTGACCAACCAGGTGGCGAGATCACGAACGTCGATGAACTGGGCGGGGTCGGTCGGGTCACCGGGAGCGAGAATCGGGCCGGGGCGGGTGAAACGCCGTGGCCAGTAGGCGAACCGTTCGGTGGGGTCGTGTGGTCCGACGATGAGGCCGGGCCGGGCGATCAGGGCGCGCTCGCCGTACCGGCCGAGCACGACCCGCTCACAGGCGGCCTTGCGGCCACCGTAGGAGTCGTCGTCGAGGAGCGCGCCGCCTTCGACAGGTGGGATGGTCTGGTCGGCGTAGACCGAGACGGTGGACACGAAGACGTACCGGGCGACCGCGTCGCCCAGGGCGTTGACCGAGCGGGCGACCACCGCCGGCTCGTAGCCGGCACAGTCGACGACCAGGTCGAAGTGGCGTCCGACAAGGGCGGACAGATCCGCGGTCCGGTCGCCGAGCACGGTTTCCAGGTGGGGATACAGCCCCGGGGCCGTCCGCCCACGGTTGAACAGGGTCACCTCGGCACCGGCGGCGAGCGCGGCGTCGACGACGGCCCGCCCGACGAACCTGGTACCACCCAGGATCAGGAGATGCATGACGGAGATGCCTTTCTCAGGCAGAGAGTCACACGCGTTTCAGGGCATAGAAAAAGGAGCTCTGCGCGCGCATGGCCCCACCCCGATGACTCACCGCCCGCGCCCACCTCTGGACGCGGCACCTACAGGCAGAATCTACGCGGGTTCAGCTACCGGACGGCCCGGGATCGGCTGGACCGGTCCGGGCCACGTCGCCGGTTGCCTTCCGGCAAGCAGCGCCAGCGTCCGATCTGGGCGTGGCCGTTCCCTGGACGTCGTCGGCCTGGGGTTGGCGTATCTGGTGACCGGCCGGTACGCCGACCGGCTTGCGCCGCGCCCGCTCGCGGCGGCGGGTCTGGTGGTCGCGAGCGCGGGCACTCTCCCGTACGTCTTCGCCACCGCGGACAGCAACCTGGTCCTGCTCGGCGTCTCCCTGTTCGTCCGCGGGATCGGGTTCGGAGCGGCGAGCCTGCACGCCAGCGTCGCTGTGTACCGGACGCTTCACCCGGTGGACATTCCGGGCGCGACCAGCGCGAGCAACGTCATCCAGCGGGTCGGTGCGGCGACCGGTACGGCCGTGATGGCCCTCGTTCTCCAGGCGAACGGGTTCACCCCCGCACTCACCTGGATGTTCGTCCTCACCTTGGGCGCGCTCGCCGCAACCGTGTTCCTGCCGAGGCGGAAGCCGGCACCGTCGCCGCGGGACACCGTGCCCACGACGGCGGCCAGCGAGTCCCCGTAGGTGCGAGCAGGGCATCGACAGCACCAACGGTGTCGGCAGCACCAACGGTGTACGCGGCCGCCGGAAGTCCGCGGGCCGCGGACCGTCGGAGAGTTTCGTCATGCACTGCCTTCCCACGACGCAACAGCGCCATCGGGGGCCGCTCGAACCGGTCAGTGTCGCTGCGCGCCTGCGAGGTGTTCGCTGAGCGTGCGGGTGACGGGCACGGCCGGCGGGCACGCCGGGTGCGCGGCGGCCGGGCGACGACCCTCGGCCGCGGCGATGTGGCCCCGCAGCGCCCGGCGGGAGCGGTCAAGAGTGTCGATGCGCTCGTCGAGGTCGCGTAGGCGGGCGCGCAAGGTGTCCAGCAGGTCGGTGCAGGGTTCGAGGTCGGGCGCCGAACCGGTGGCGCAGGGCAGGATGACCTTGATCTCCCGTGTCGACAGGCCGGCGTCAAGCAGTTTCCTGATCTGGGTGATGGTGAGGACGGCGTCGTCGCCGTACTCGCGGTAGCCGCTGCTGGCGCGGGCGGGCCTCAGCAGGCCCTGGGCCTCGTAGTAGCGCAGCAGGTGGGCGTGCACGCCGGTCCGTCGGCTCAGTTCCCCGATGAGCACGGGCGTTCCTCCTTGACCTTCACACCGATCTGAAGGTTGATGATCCTCTCATGATCTCGACATCCTTCGACCCGCACGTGCTGCTCGCGGCGAGCCGGCTCGGTGTTCTCGCGACGATCAGGTCGGACGGCCGGCCCCAGCTCTCGCCCGTCATGCCGTTCTACGACCAACGGGCCGGCGTTGTTCTTGTCTCGACCATCCAAGGGGCGGCCAAGACGGCGAACCTGCGCCGGGATCCGCGCGCCACGCTGGAGGTCACGGGTCCTGACGGGATGTCGTGGGCGACGGTCGAGGGGCTGGCGAAGCTCACCGGGCCGGGGAGAGACCCGAACGGGCCGGAGGTCCAGGCGCTGGTGGACTACTACCGTGCCGCGGCCGGGGAGCATCCGGACTGGGACGAGTACCGCGCGGTGATGGTCTCCGACCGCCGGGTCCTCATCACGATGACGGTCGACCACGTGTACGGCGCGACGATCGCCTGACCGGGACATCCGCGGGCCGTGGCGTGACCGGCCGCGGCCGCGCGGTCCGTCCGCTTCTCCGATCACGGACCTGTAGGCAACCCGGATCCGCCGGGCGCCTCATCCGAAGGCGGCAGACCAGCGAATGGAACAACGTTCACGACTGATCGCTTATGATCGAAGGCGAGACTGGCACAGGGAAGTCCTTGGGCCCGGGGCTGAGAGTACCCGCTGTCATCGATCGACCATCCAAGCAGACCAAGGTCATCAAGCATCTGCCTGAGTGCGGCGATGAGCTCGCCGCGTGGCCGACACCGGTCTGCAGCGAACAGTTGCACCGCCTCCTCCTTGAATTCTGCAAACCTGGCAGCCTTCTCGGACACTCCCAGGAAGGGTTTCAGTTCCAACGTCTCGCAGGCGTTCTTCACGGGGAATGCTGCGATTCCTCCGTCTCGCCTGAGGCAGACAGCTACGCCCCCATCGATGATGATCCCCGATCGTTGCCAATAGTCTCGACACGTTGTGGCTGGATCTTTCTGGCCATTGTCGAAAACTGCCGTGTCGCTCTGCAGGCTGGGTGCGGAATAGCATCCAACTGCCAGCGACCCCTCCGCCTCTCCTCCATTCTGCAGCCCCCAGCCGGCGGCGACAACGCAGGCGGCCGCTACCGTCACGGCCGGAATTCCTATACTCTTCCGCCTCCACCAGGAGGTCTTACGAGAGCGAATCGATGCCGCAACGTGCCGCTCGAGCAGCTCCTGACGCTGCTCCAGTCTGTTCGCGGGGAGGGGCCGGTGCGGTACGCAGTCCAGACCTCGCATATCAGGCATCTCGCGTGACCATCCCCTCACTCCGATGAATCGACGATTCGGCCACTTCGATAAAGCTACTCGAATCTTCTGTCGAAGTGTCAATTCTTTTCAGGTGGGCGCGGGCGCGAGCGACCCTCGACCGCACCGTACCTATTCTAATTCCGAGAGCGACCGCTGTTTCGGCGTAACTCAGCTCTTCGAGTGTCACCAGGATGAACGCTTCCCGGATTCCTCGACTGAGCTTCATCAGCTCATTTATGAGCTGACGCATCTGGCGTTCGTCGTCGAGTTGATTCGCGACGCGGTCTGCGTGATCAGGCTCGGCGCGCGGAGGCGGCAACCGATACAGTGCGGCGTCGTACCGCCGAGCTGACCGCTGCTGGTTTCGCATTACATTTGTTGCTACTCCGAAGAGCCATGGCCGTAGTGATCCTGATACTGCCACCGCTTTCGCTCGGCACCGCCATGCTTCCAGGAATACTATTGATGTCGCGTCCTCGGCGGTACTCCAGGTCCCCAGATGGTGAAAGCAATAGGAGTAGACGGCGTCAGCATGTGCACGGAACAGCTGTCCGAAGGCAGCTCCGTCTCCCTGCGCCGCCCGCGCCAGGAGGGCCTCGTCCGACGCGGACTCGTCTGTCATCGCTGCCTCATGCCACATGATGTCCGCTCGTCGACATCCGGTTCCCGGACCAGGCGCGTCCCAGATGATCGCCTTCCTCCGCGCCGCCGGAGGCGACACGGCTGCCCGCCAGCCACCGCTGTCCGACCGTTCACCTGTCGAGGACGCCACCGTCGACGACCTGGACACCGAAGTAGGTGTGAACGGCGATGTTGCGGAAGCCGGTGACGGATCGCCACGGCACGTCCGGCCAGCGCGCGCGGATCTCGGGCGAGACTCGCCCGGCCGCCTCACCGATCACCAGGAGCTTCTGCGGAACGGCGCTCTGGACCAGGTCGCTCGCCGCGAACGCGGTCTCGTCGACGTCCCGGACGAACGTCGTCACGGCGGCCGCGGCTTCGCATGTCAACGAGGTAGAGCTCATCACGCCGCATAGAGGACCCTGGCCTCCGCGAGCACCTGGTCGCGGATGACCCATTTCAGCCGAGTCTTGGGCACCAGGTCGACGCGACGACCGACGATCTTCTCGAGTTCGTCTCGGAGACCGACGATCTCGAAGCCAAGCTTCGAGTCTGGCGCCAGCACGTACAGCAGGTCGACGTCCGAGGAGTCGGTGGCCCCGAGATTCACGCCCGGAGTCCAAGCGTGGGGCCGTAGTCGCGGCGACGGCTCGGTCGGGTGAGGATCTCGACGCTGTCGGTGGCCTGGTCGATCGCGCCGGGGAGATGACCGAGCGGCCCGTCGGGGCGGTGCCCGAGTCGGGTGAGGAGGGCTCGCGGATGTGGATCGCTGATCGCGTCGGTCAGTGCGCGGGTGAGGCGCTGTGCGTCGAGTACCTGGATGTCTCGGGTATGAAAGCGGCGCGGCGCGGGGTCGACGGGCTCAGCCAGACCAAGCCGGTTCGTGGCGGCGGCGAGGTGGCTGGCCGCGGCGCACAGCGCCGCCTCGCGGTCCCGCCACCGCGTCGCGCCGAGCGCGTGGCGTAGGTGTCGACCGACCTGGTCCGCGAGGGTCAACTGCGCGAACGCGAGGATTTCGTAGTCGGCCTCCGTCAGTTCACGACCCCACACCTACCACCGTCAGTGACCATCACGCGGCGTCGCCGACCGTTGCTGGGAAAGGCTCCACGTCTACCGAACCTGCTCGGATGCGTTGACGGCGTGTAGGGCGAGGAGGGCGATGTCGTCGGTGTGGGTTCCGCCGGTGAAGGTGAGCACTGCCTTCTCGATGGCTTTGACGAGGTGGTGGGCGCTGAGCTGTCCGGCGTCGGTGAGGAGGCAGCGAAGGCGTTGTTCGCCGTACTGTTCGCGGCCTTGCCGGGCTTCGGTGACGCCGTCGGTGTAGAGAAGCATCGTGTCTCCCGGCCGCAGGGTCACTCGTACGTTGGTGAGGCTGGCGTTGTCGAAGAGACCCAGGGGCAGGCCGTGGTGTCCGAGGGCGCGCACCGGGCCTGCGGAGCTGCGCAGCAGCGCGGGCATGTGGCCCGCCAACGTGAGGAGCAGGCGGACTGCGCCTGGGGTGGGGAACAGCGTCACGTAGGCGGCGGTGAGGAAGCGCTCGTTAGCGGAGCCGTGGGCCAGCAGCACGGTGTTGAGGCGGTCGAGTATCTGCGATGGGGTCTTCTCGGCCGTCGCGACGGCGCGGATCGTGTGGCGTGCCATGTCCGCGATCTTCGCGGCTTGCGGGCCGTGCCCTGCGACGTCTCCGATCACGGCGTCCCAGCGTTCCACCAGGGATCCACGCCGCACTCGCACCTGCTCCGTCTGGGATCTCGCGTCCGCGCCGGTGGATAGCCGCACCGGGAACATGTCGTAGAAGTCGCCGAGTGCCCCCTGGCCGTCGGCCGCCGGGATGCTGCGCGCGGCGATCTGCATACCCGCGATGTCGGACGTCCGTGGGGGCAGCAGACTCAGGTGCGGCATCGGCACCTGGACGGGGAGTGGTCGCAGGCGTTCGTCCGGCCGGCCCGCGCGGGCGATGTCGTCGCGCCATCCCCGCTCGCCCGCGGCGACGGCCGCGAGACTCGCGACGACCTGCCGCTCCTGCTCGGTCCAGCCGCGCGCCGCCGTGTCCACGACGCAGAACAGCGCGAGTGTCTCACCAGCCGGGCCCCCGACACGGGCGCACGTCCACGCGGCGACGCCCGTGGCGGCGATCCGCGGGTCGTCGCGCGTGCTCGGATCGGCCCGTACGTCCTCGACGGTCAGCGGCATCGCACCGGTCAGGACCTTGTGGGCAATCCGGACGAGGACGTCGGACCCGACGGTCGACGCTTCTGCGAGTCCGTGGGAGAGGTCCGGCGACCAGGCACTGGACCCGTCTGCGGGTGCGACGAACGCGACCGGCGCGGCCAGCGCGATCCTCGCCAACGCCGTCAGCCGACCGAAGCGATCCCTGTCCAGGACTACCGCCGGCGGCGTCCTGGACAGCTGCGTCGACACGGCCGGGCCGGATGAGCGGCCACCTCCCGGTGCGGCGCGCGGTCCGACCTGGCTGCCCGCCACGGGTGCTATCGCCGCGTCGCCACGATCACGAGACATCACCGCGCGGGCTCAGGTCAGGCCGGTCGCGGCGAGGACGACGGCCAACGTCGGCCAGCCAGAGCCGAGCAGCACCCAGCCGTCATGGCCCGCGCGTGGACTGGTCGGAGGGTGCATCTTGACCTGCCAGCTACCAGGGCTGGTCTCCCGGGCGAACGCGGATCTGCCGTCGCAGGTGCCGTATCGGCTGCCGAGCACCGCTGCGGGCGTAGCCGAGGGAGAATCGTTGCCTGTGGGCATGTGGTGCCTCTCCAGGAGAGATCACCGAGGCACCCGGCACTGAGCCTGAAAACTCGTGAGACTGCGACGCTGACGCGCGGCAGCCCCCACCCGGGCTGGCTGTGTCCCAGCGGCGTCATAGTACGCCGCCCCGCCGGACGGGGTGACCGTCTCGTCGGAATAGCGCCCCACGCCCGCATATGCCAGCTGACCGCGCCGGCAAGGGAATGTCGCGGTCTTCACGTGCCTTGCGGCGCTGGCATCGAGCTCTGCCGAAAGGTGCCGGCCGCTCGGCCGCGGCCCGCCATCGCCACCGGATCGAGGCCGCCTGGCCGCCGATGCGCGGCGCCGGTGGGGCAGTCGGTGCCGCCAACCGCTGCACAGCGCAGGTCAACGCTCTGCTCGACGACAACGATGTCGCCGAGCAGAGCGAGACCGAAAGGCCCCGGCGCCGGCCTGCGCGCATCCGTTCATCCGCGGTCGGTCGGTCGGCCGGCCGACCGACCGACGGTCGGTTGTGTCCGGGTTTCCTAGACGAGCCAGGGCAGGCGGCGCACCAGTGGGATGGCTGCCCAGGGCCGGCCGAGTCAGGACCTCATCTCTGGAGTGGGCTGGTGAGTGCGCTGGTCGGACCGTCATCGAGGCTGGTATCCGGGTCGCTGTGGCGGGTGTAGGTGTGCACGTTGAGGCGGGCGACCTGGCGGGTCAGGGCGAACCGTCGGTAGATCCGGGGGCGGGCACCGATGACGGTGATCGGGATGCCGGCGCGGGCGGCCTGTTTCGCGACACGGACGAGGACTCCCAGCCCGTAGGGGCTTAGGACCGATACGCCGGCGAGGTCGACGACCAGCAGCGACGGCTGCCGGTCGAGGCCGGCGGTCAGCGCCGCGCGGAACGCGGCCCGGGTCGCCAGGTCGATCTCACCGTGCGCACGCACGATCGTCCTGTCGGGCGGCGCGTAGATGTCGGTATGAAATCGGAAGGCGGACCTGACCGAGCGCCGTGTCAACGCCTCGGACACGGGGGGGAGAGATCTCGTCACGATCAGCGGTGCGACGTCGGGTGTCGACGCCCTCGCAGCGAGTTGCCCGTCGCGCCGGTGATCAGGCGCACGGCCAGGAGGACTATAACGGCCCCGACGATCGCGGTGATCCACGTCGACACGTTGAAGAACGTGTCGAGCGAATGGACGTGAAAGATCATTTTGGCGAGCCAGCCCCCGAGCAGGGCACCCGCGATCCCGGCAATACCCGCGACCACCCAGCCTGTCCGTTCCCCGGTAAGCCTTTCGGCGATCAGGCCGGCGACGAGTCCCAGCACGATCCAGGCAATGATGCTCATGTTTTTCCCTGCTGTTTGATGATGGCGGGCTGTTGGTATGCGGGACGGACATCGAGCATCATGACCAGGCCGGCGGCGAGGAACTCTGTGAAGACCGCCGGCTGGGCGCCGCGAACGATGATCCGACTCCCTCGGCGAGCCGCCCAGGAAGCGGCGCCGACCAGCATCTCCAGGGCCGCCGCGCCGAGGGACGACACCTCGCCGAGGTCAACGACCAGCAGCGGTTCCCCCGCGTGCATCCCATGGCCGAGGGCGTCCCGGAACGTAGCGGCGACCACCCCGGCCGGGGCGAGGATCTGGACGGTCGTGACCCGGTCGCGGTGCGAGGTGAAGATTCCCACCGCGGCCCCGGACGGACCGGACCGTCGATGCATGATTGTGAGGCCTTGCGTGGCATTGTCGACCCCGAGCTGGGCCAGCACGCGGGGCCGTTCGCTGCCGTCCAGCTGTCCCAGGAGAACGTGGAGAAAGTCGCGCCGGTACTCCACTACGCTCGCCCGAACCCAGCCGAGGACCGGTGATCGTGGCGCGCCTGACCAGACGGCGGTGAGCCGTTCGACGGGCCCCATGGGGACGACCAGGAAACCCAGGCGGGAATAGCGGCGCGAAGGTGGCCAGAGGATTTGGACAATGTCACAGACGACGCCCTGTGGACGGCCACTGGCGGCGCTCGAGCGTGAGTCGCACACTCGCGGTCCCGCGGCAGCTACGCGGCGTTCCCGATCCCGAGCCGGCTATGTCCTAGCCAGCTGAGCATAGCCCGAGGCACGTCCGAATGTCGACCAGTGTGGTAACGGGCGACTGTGCTGCCTCGCGCAGCGGTGCATGATCGAGGATCATGGTGTTGCGACTGGTGTATCTCGTCATGGATCCGGCGCGTTCGGACCGGCCCGTCCCCCGGATCCGAGGCGACGGGCGGGGCAAAAGACGCCGAACTGGTCGTACTGGGCTATAGGGTCGACCTGCCACGCCGCCGGGTCGGGTGGCCCAGGTTCACGGGGCCAGACCGCGCGGAGGGTTTCCGCGGAGATCGGCCGCTGGCGCAGCCGCCGGTGCAACGCGTCCTCGCATCGATGTGGATCCGGGGGCCTGGAGAATCGCGGGGTCCGCCGGCAGCGGGCGCCCCCGATGCGCTCAGTGTCCGAACGTCCATGTGCTCGTCCCAGCCACGGACGAGGAGTTCGCGATCGCACGGGTGCAGGGGTGCTGTGGTATGGTTACGGTTGGCCGGATTTCTACGAATGTTGACGCCGGGTCGGTGTCGTCACCGGCCGTGGCCATCTGGCGGCTCTCATCGCCCGGGTTAGGCAGCCGTCATGATGACGGGCCGAACGTCCACACCTCTCGACCAGGTCGACGCCGCGCGTCGGCGGGCGTGATGGCGCACCCTCCCTTCACGGGCCTCGGCAGGCATTCGTCCCGAGCCGGCCGCCGGCACGGGCCCGGGGCCGGCCTGCGGGTGACGCGGCCATGACGGAGTTCGAGGATGGGATCGCGAACCTGGCGCCGGCGCTGAGTTTCGAGCAGGCGCGGGCCGATGACCTCGACCTGCGGGCGGGCCTGGCAGGACTTGCTGGTCTGGTGTCCGGTTCCCTGGACCTTCAGGAGCTGTTGGCCCGGGTGGCGAGGTTCGCGACCCGCGCGATCCCCGGCGCCGACGGCGCCGGGGTGACGTTGCTGCGCGCCGACCGGGATGGCACCCGGATCGAGGCGCTGGCGGCAAGCGCGCCATTCGTCCGGGACATCGACGAGATCCAGTATGTCGTCCTCAACGAAGGCCCCTGCATCACCGCCACCCTCGACCGGCGCACGGTTCGCTCGGGATCCCTGGGCGGCGACCGGCAGTGGCCGCGCTTCGGCCCGCGGGTCGGCCGCCTCGGGGTGCACAGCGCGCTGTCGCTGCCGTTGCTGCTACCGGATCAGGTGGTAGGGGCGATCAACGTCTACGCCCACGGCAAGGACGTCTTCGACGAGCACGCCGCCGAACTCGGCGAGCTGTTCGCCGCCCCGGCGGCGGTCGCGGTGCTTAACGCCCAGGTGCTGGCCCAGGCGCTGAACCTCACGGTCCAGTTGCAGACGGCGCTGTCGAGCAGGCCGGTCATCGACCAGGCCATCGGGTTGCTGCGTGGGCGTACCGGCGCGACCGCGGAGGAGGCGTTCGCGCGGCTGCGCGTGATCAGCCAGCGCGAGAACGTCAAAC
>NZ_JCBATA010000090.1:0-24828 GCF_059816245.1 Frankia sp. RB5 | reverse complement strand
GGCCTGCGCCGCACCGCCGGCGGCGGGCGTCCCGACAGCCGGCTTCCCGCCCGCGGCCCTGCCGCCGGGACCGCTGCCGGCGGCGTCCGTACCGGCGGCGCCCTTTCCGGTAGCGCCCGCCGCCCGGCCACCCCCCTGCACGCCGGAGGGCCGCCCGGGCAGCGGGGCCGTCCACACCGGGACGGCCGCCGCCCGGCGATGTGCCGCGCTCAGGGCTGCGGCCAGGGGAAACAGGGCGAGACCGAGCGGGCGGAAGGCAATGATCCCGTCCGGCAGCCGCAGCGTCGCGCCGTGGGCGACGAGCCACAGATCGGCGCCCACCCGCAGCGCGGCGGCGGGACCGGTCGACGATCCGGTATCCGCGCCCCAGACGACCAGGACCACGACCTCGATGAAGATCAGGCCGGCGGCCGACGCCGCGATCGCGGCTACAGCGGGCCGGCCGGCCCGCTGCCACAGGCGGTCTGCGAAGCGCCGGGCGGACCCGGGGCGGTGGAAGGCGGGCACGTTAGGACGCTCGCACGCGGTCGCTGCCCATCCGGGACAACACGCCGTCCACCGACCGAGAAATACTCCCGCGCCCGAAAGGCCCGGTTCGGCGAGATACGGGCGGCCAGGTGACGACGCACCCCGGGGTCCCGCCCGGGATCCGCGGCGTCAGCGACCGCCGGCGGGCGGCTGACCGTAACCGGGCGGCGGCTGCTGACCGTAGCCAGGCTGCTGGCCATACCCGGGCTGCTGCTGGCCGTAGCCGCCGCCCTGCTGCTGACCGTAACCACCACCGGTCGGCGGCTGACCGTAGCCACCACCTTGCTGCGGCTGGCCGTAACCACCACCGGTCGGTGGCTGGCCGTAGCCACCACCCTGCTGCTGACCGTAACCACCACCGGTCGGCGGCTGACCGTAGCCGCCACCCTGCTGCGGCTGGCCGTAACCGCCCTGGCCGGGCTGCTGTCCATAGGGGCCGGTCGCGCCGGGGTGACCCGGGGTCGGCTGCTGGCCGTAGGGCTGGCCGTAGGGCGGCTGGCCGGACGGCGGCTGCCAGCCGCCGGGAGTGCCGGGGCCGCCGCGCCCGGGAATCGGAGCCCCGGCCGCCAGCGCCGCCAGCACGCCGAAGACGGTCTGGGCGAGGGCGGCGACGATCGCGAGGTAGAACCCGACGCTCGGGCCGGCGTCCACGCCCGACGGGACGTCGGGGAACCGGATCCACCGGATGATCAGGAGGAGGACCGCGAGCGCCGAGACGCCGGGAAGCACCCACAGCGCCGAGACCGGCCCCAGGTCCGGGATACGCAGGTTCGCGAACAGGCGTCCGGCGAGCACACCGGCGACCGCGAGTACCAGCAACACCGGGAACCACGAGTTGAAGCCGAGGCCCCAGCCGTTCTCATGGGCTGATCTGGACTGCCCGAAGAACGACAGGGTCACGGAGTACCACGGCAGAAAACTCACGATGAACATGACCGCCCCGGAGGCGATCACCCCGATGTCGTTGGTCGCAACGTTACGACCGCCGATCTGTGCCACGACGGTAACCCCACTTCGTCTGGTCGGTCGGCGGGCCGGCGTCTGGCGCCGGCCCGCCGATGCAGGAGTCTCGCAGTCATGGGGAGATGAGGGAAGGTACGTCCAACCCTCATCCCCCACAACCCACGCCCCCTGGACCGTCCGTACGACGAACCGCCGCGGGCGGCGGGCCCATCATCCGGACAGATCTACAACGACCGCATGATGTCAGCCATCAGGCGGGCTGTCTCCGAGGGGGTCTTGCCCACCCGCACACCGGCCTTCTCCAGGGCTTCCTTCTTGGCCTGGGCGGTACCGGACGAGCCGGACACGATCGCGCCCGCGTGGCCCATCGTCTTGCCCTCCGGCGCGGTGAAGCCGGCGACGTAGCCGACGACCGGCTTGGTCACGTGCGCCTCGATGTGCGCCGCGGCCCGCTCCTCGGCGTCGCCGCCGATCTCGCCGATCATGACGATGGCGTCGGTGCCCGGGTCGGCCTGGAAGGCGTCGAGCGCGTCGATGTGGGTGGTCCCGATGACCGGGTCACCGCCGATGCCGACGCAGGTCGAGAAGCCGAACTCGCGCAGCTCGTACATCATCTGGTAGGTCAGCGTGCCGGACTTGCTGACCAGGCCGATGCGGCCGCCGGGGGTGATGTCCGCCGGGATGATGCCGGCGTTGGACACGCCGGGGCTCGCGATGCCCGGACAGTTCGGCCCGATGATCCGGGTCGTGCCCTTCGACTGCGAGTAGGCGAAGAACTCGGTCGTGTCGTGGACCGGCACGCCTTCGGTGATGACGACGGCGAGCGGGATCGCCGCGTCGATCGCCTCGATGGCGGCGTCCTTGGTGAACTTCGGCGGAACGAAGATCACCGAGACGTTCGCGCCGGTCTGCGCGATGGCGTCGGTGACGGAGCCGAACACCGGCACGCCCTCGACCTGCTGGCCGACCTTGCGGGCGTTGACGCCGGCGACGACGTTCGTGCCGGCGGCCAGCATCCGCTTGGTGTGCTTCGCACCCTCCGAGCCGGTGATGCCCTGCACCACCACCCGGCTGTTCTCGTCAAGCCAGATAGCCATTGCTTCGAGTTCCCTTCGCCCTGGTCAGGCCGCGGCCGCGGCGAGCTCGGCGGCGAGCTTCGCCGCGCCGTCCATCGTGTCGACCGGCTTGACCACCGGGAGGTTCGCCTCCGCGAGAATGCGGCGGCCTTCCTCGGCGTTGTTGCCGTCGAGGCGCACCACCAGCGGGGTGGTGACGTCGCCGACGATCTTCAGGGCCTGGATGATGCCGTTGGCCACCGCGTCACACGAGGTGATACCGCCGAAGATGTTGACGAAGACGCTCTTGACCGACGGGTCGCCCAGGATGATCGACAGGCCGTTCGCCATCACCTCGGCGGACGCGCCGCCGCCGATGTCGAGGAAGTTCGCCGGGCGCTTGCCGCCGAACTCCTCGCCGGCGTAGGTCACCACGTCCAGCGTCGACATGACGAGGCCGGCACCGTTGCCGATGATCCCGACCTCACCCGTCAGCTTGACGTAGTTGAGGCCCTTCTCCTTGGCCTTCTGCTCCAGCGGGTCCACCGCCGAGACGTCGACGAACGCCTCGTGCTCGGGGTGGCGGAAGCCGGCGTTCTCGTCCAGGCTGACCTTGCCGTCGAGCGCGACGACACGGCCGTCCCCGGTGAGGATCAGCGGGTTGACCTCGACCAGCGTGGCGTCCGACTTCACGAAGACGGTCCACAGCTTCGCCAGCAGCTCGGTCGCGCCGTCGAGGGCGGCCTCGGGCAGCTTCGCGGCGATCGCGATCTCGCGGGCCTTGGCGGCGTCGACGCCGGTCAGCGGGTCGATGAGGATGCGGGCCAGCGCCTCGGGCTTGGTCGCGGCCACCTCCTCGATCTCCATGCCGCCCTCACGGGAGGCCATGGCGAGGAACGTGCGGTTCGCCCGGTCGAGGAGGAAGGAGGCGTAGTACTCCTCCGCGATGTTGCTGGCCTCCTCGACGAGCACCGAGTGGACCGTATGGCCCTTGATGTCCATCCCGAGGATCGCCGACGCCTTGGCGAAGGCGTCGTCCGGTCCGTCGGCGACCTTGACGCCGCCGGCCTTGCCTCGGCCGCCGGTCTTGACCTGAGCTTTGACGACCACCTTGCCGCCGAGTTCGGTGGCGATCGCTCGCGCCTCCTCGGGAGTGGTCGCCGTCTTCCCGGTGGGCACCGGAACGCCATGTTCGGCGAACAGCTTCTTCGCCTGGTATTCGAAGAGATCCACGGTCCGTCCAGTCGGATGCGATCGATACGGGTCGGGTTGCGTAGGGCTACACGGGCTGCGCAGAGCTACACGAGCTGTGCAGAGCTATACGGCTGGGCAGGGCTACGCGGGTTGCGTAGGGCCACACGAGCTGTACAGGGCTACGCGGGTTGCGTAGGGCTGCACAGAACGCCTGCGAGCCTACTGACGAGCTGGTTACGGCGCGCGTCACGCGCGGTGCCGCCGAAACCGGCCGAATCCCCGGCGGCACCCGGCCGGACGAGCCTCGACGAGCGCCACCGGCAGGGTCCGCGATCACGCCCCGCGCGCCCCCGGCCCACGTCAGGCCCCCCGATACGGGACAAATACGGTGGCCGATCACGCACTGCGGCTGATGGGCGCGCCTGCCGCCGCACGCGCGCGACCAGCGAGCCTGACGCTGAGCGTGACCAGCGCGCGCGGCACCGTGATCTTTCGTGTCGGATGTCACGGCACCGACCGGCGAACATATGCCAGAAATCACAGCGCAACGACACCGATCGTGGTCGAGCCGCCGGCGGCTCCCGCGGAAGGCCGGCTGTTCATCGCAGCGCGAGAACGACGAGCAGGCTGGTGGCCGTCAGCCCGATTCCCGTCCAGCCCAGTCCGATCCCCACGGACGCGAGCCGCCAGCCCCGCTGGTTGTGCCGGCGGATCTCGGCCCGGGCGACCGAGCCGACCACCACGGCGGCGACGCTGCCCAGCCCGAACAGCCAGCCCAGGGCCAGCACCACGGACAGCAGCGCCCTCCCGTTGAGCCCCTGCTCCACCGGGGTGGTCGGCGGGAAGAGGCGACGGGACTCGCCGGCCGCGCCGAGCGACACCGGTTCGGCACCCGCGCCGGGAACCCGGACGGCCGGCTCCGAGGCCGGTGCCGGCGATGCCGGTGCCAGCGACGCCGGCGGCGGCAGAACCGGGGGCGGCGGGGTCGGTGGAAGCGGAAAGGGTGGCAGCGGAGCCTGCGGCGGTGCGGCCGGCCGCGGGAGCGCCGGCCGGGCGGGCGGCGCCGCCAGCGCCGGGGGCAGCGGGTCCGTGCCTCGGGCCGACGCGCCGCGCGGCGGAGCCGGACGGGCCTGGTGGGCGGCGCGCGCTGGGTGAACGCTGCCGGACGGCCGGACGGCGGGCAGCCCGGCGCGACGGCGGCGGCCCGGCGACGGCGCCGACGGGGGCGGCTGGTGCGGCGGCGCGGGCGGGCGGCCCACGCCGAACGTGGACGGATCCGGAGGGCGCGACGGCGGCGTCGGATCCGGCGGCCGGATCGTGTCCTCGGTCGAGTTCGCCGCGGCGGCCGGCCGGCGCTCCCGTTCCTCCAGCCAGCCGTCGTCGCTCGCGCGCCGCTCGGGCCGCGGCGCGGACGGCGGGCGGACCGGCGCCCGCGGGTCCGGCTCGTCGACGTCGTAGGTCCAGCGGGAGACGACCGACGGTCCGTGGTCGGCGGATCCCGACGAACCCGCGAAGCCCGACGAACCCCCGGAGCCCGACGAACCCCCGGAGCCCGACGAACCCGAGGCCGCCGCCGGCGGTCGGTCCCGCCGCCGGGCACCGGGGACCGCCGTTGTGGTCGGCCCGGAACTGGCCGCCGGAGCCGGCGCCGGTGCGGGCGGCGACAACGGGGTCAGTCGGGACCGGTGCACCGGCGGGGGTGGCGGGATCGGAGTCGGCGGCGGTGGAGTGGCGATCGCGGGACGGAAGGCCGAGGCCGGCGGCGGTACACCGATCGGCCTGGGCCCCCGCGCCGGACCGGGCCCGGCCACCGCCGGTGCCCACCCCGAGCCACCGCCGGCCCCGCTCGGCGCCGGGCCGGGACGAGCCGCCGACTCCTCCTGCCCCGGCGCGCCGTGGTCGGCCGGCGGGCCGGCGCCGAGACCGGCCGGCCCGGGGGCGGGAAGGGCCGTGACCACCTCGTTCATCACCTGCCCGCTGCCCGTCCAGGTGCGCTCGAGGACGTCGCCGGCGGCGGCGTCCGCCTCGGTGACACCTTCGACGACCCGGCCGACCAGCGAGGCGAGCAGCGCCGACGCGGTCGGCCGTTGCCGGGGGACCTTGGACAGCGCCCTGGCCACCAGCGAGAGCAGGTAGGCGGGCACCGCGTCCAGGTCGGGGGTGTCGCGCTGCACGCGCAGGGCGAGCTTGTCAGGGGTCTCGGCGTGGAAGGGATGCCGCCCGGTCGCCGCGTAGGTCACGCAACTGGCCCAGGCGAAGATGTCCGCCGACGAGTCCGACGGCTCCCCGCGCATCTGCTCGGGCGACATCCAGGCCAGCGTCCCGATCACATGACCGGTCCGAGTCAGGGTGCTGCTGTCGGTGAGGTGGGCCACCCCGAAGTCGATGACCTTGGGCCCGTCCCAGGCCAGCAGGATGTTGGAGGGCTTGAGGTCGCGATGCACCACGCCCGCGGCATGGATGGCGACCAGCGCGTCGGCGAGCCCGACCGCGAGCCCCCGGACCAGGTGGCTCTCGAGGCGCACCCGGGCCTGGACCGCGGCGGCCAGGCTGATGCCCTCGACGTACTCGGTGACCATCCACGGCACCGGCGCCTCGGTGTCGGCGTCGAGCACCGCGGCGACCGCGTTGCCCCGCACCCGCAGCGCGGCGCGCACCTCGCGCTCGAACCGGCTGCGGAACTCCGCGTCCTCGGCGAGTTCCTCGGCGGCGACCTTCACCGCGACGGCGCGCTGCTGCGGGGTGAAGCCGAGGTAGACGGTTCCCATCCCCCCGGCACCGATCCGGTTCTGCAGCCGGTACGGGCCGATCTGACGGGGATCGTCCTCCAGCAGCGGTGTGAGCATCGCTCTCCTCACTCCACTGTTCTCGCGGGTGTACTCGCGGGTCCGGTGCCGGCACCCACCCACTCAGGGGACTGTGCACCAAAGGGTATGTCGTGTCCTGCCGGGAGGCAGCCAGCACTGTTCGTCACGTATATCCCTTTCCATCCGTGATGATGGATCCCCCGAGCATCGCCCCTGGCGCCGCCCGTGCACGCCTCGATGCGGCGTGTCCTGTGACACCGGCCTTGCTCCGGGGCCCGCGACCACGACCGCGGATCAGGATGCGGTCATGGACAGCGACAGTCGACCCGGGGCGCGCACGTCGGCCGACTGGCGAACGCGGCTGCTCGCGGGCATCACGCCACGGCCCGCCAGCCGCCCCTCGGCCAACCGCCTGGGCTGGCCGGACTACGACGGACGGCCGGCACTGCGGTGGGGTGACGGCCTGATCGCGGGAGTCCCGGCGGTCGCGGCCGCCTGGGACTTCTCCGTGCACGGCGGGAGCTTCGGCGAGGCGGATGCCGCCAGCTTCACCGAAGCCGCGGCGACGGCGCTCGCGACCCGTCGGCCGCTCGTCTCCTTCCTGCGCAGCGGTGGCACCCGGTTGCAGGAGGGGGTCGCCGGGCTGGTCGGTCTGCCCCGCGCCGCGCTGGCCCTGGCCGCGCTGGACGACGAGGGGATCGGTCATCTCGCCGTCGCCGACCAGCCGACCACCGGCGGGGTCTGGGTGACCATCGGCTCGCGGTGCGACCTGCGCTGCGCCGTGGCGGGCTCGACGGTCGGCTTCTCCGGCCCCCGGGTGGTGGCGGCGATGACCGGCACGCCACCGCCGCCGGGCAGTCACCACGCGGAGTCCGCCCGCGCCGCCGGCCTCGTCGACGCCGTCCTGGCCCCGGAGACGGTCGAGGACTGGCTGCGCCGCGCCCTGACCGCGCTGTCTCCCCACCCCGCCGCGCCGATGCCCATGGACGGCGTGGACGGCGTCACCGTCGACGAGGTGACGGCGACGCGGCTCGCCGGCAGGTCCGGCTGGGAGCAGGTGCGCGCGGCCCGCGACACGCCGCGCCCGGACGGCGCCACGCTGCTGCGGGTCCTGCTGCCCGACGGCATCGACCTCGCCGGACCCGATCCGTGCGTCGCCGCGCGGATCGGCGTCCTCGCCACCGGCTGGCCGCCCGGCGCGGTTGCGAACAGCGGCAACCCGAGCACCGGAAGGGCGAACAGCGCGGCCCCGGACGGCGGGATCCCGGACGGCGCGCCGGGCGGCGTTGCCGCTGCGGGCGGGCGGCGGGTGGTGGTCGTGGCCGTCGGTGCCATGCGGGCGTCGGCCCCGGGGCCGGACGGCTACCGCCTGCTCACCCGGGCCGCCCGGCTGGCGGGCAAGCTGGGCATCGGACTGATCACCCTGGTCGACACCCCGGGCGCCGCCTCGGGCGCGCCCGCCGAGGCCGCGGGCATCGCCGCCGCGATCGGGGACGCGATGGCGGCGGTGCTCGCCTGCCCGTCACCGACCGTGTCGATCGTGCACGGTGAGGGTGGCTCGGGTGGCGCGCTCGCCGCCGCCGTCACCGACGTGGTCGCCATGACGCCCGACAGCTACTTCACCGCACTGTCCCCGGAGGGTGCCGGCGCGACCCTGCGCCTGCCGGCGGAGCGTGCCGCTGACGCGGCCGGGCTGCGCCCGGTGGACCTGCGTCGCCTCGGCTTCGCCGACCACCTGCTGGCCGGCACCGATCCGGCGGCGATCGCGCGGGCCGCCAACCTGCTGCTCACAGCCGTGAGCCGACAGGATCCGGCCCGACGGCGCCGGCACCGTCGAGCCCGTTGGTCGACAGGATTGCGTGACAGTCTGTAATCTCCTTGCGTTGTCCGGACGGGTCCGGCCATGTCGGATCGGCCCGGGACGCCCACGCCCGCCCGGGCGCCGGGCGCCCCGGGGCCGGGCCGGCGGCCCGCCGGGCAGCGAGCAGGAGGGTGATCCACCATCGACAGTCCGCCATCACCGCCGGCACCCGCCGGGCGCCGGCGGGCGATCGCCGCGGGTCTGCGGGCAACGCCCGCGAGCGCCCGCGGCCTCGCCATGGAGACCGCGGGCATCGCGACGCATCTGGCGCTGTACCCGGCGGCCGCGCTGCGGCGACGGGCCCACCGCGACGACGCCTACTCCCTCGGCCGGCTCCCGCCGTTGCAGCGCGGCCTGCTGGTCCGCGCTCCGGACACGGCGACTACCCCGGTGCTGCTCGTCCACGGCCTCATCGACAACCGCTCGGTGTTCACCCGGCTGCGCCACGACCTGCGCCGGCGCGGGCTGCGCCGAGTGGTGCCGGTGGAGCTGCCGCTGCGCACCGCGTCCGTCGAGGACGGCGCCCGGCTGCTGGCGACCGCGGTGACGGCGGCCGCCGGCGACGACGGCCGGGTGCAGATCGTCGCGCATTCCCTCGGCGGGCTGGTGGCGCGGTACTACGTCCAGCGCCTGGGCGGCGACCGGCGGGTGAGCATGCTGATCACCCTGGCCACCCCGCACGGCGGCACCCGGCTCGCCGAGCTGGTTCCCCGCGCGCTGCCGTATCCGCTGCTCGCCCAGCTGCGGCCGGACTCGCCGCTGCTCACGGACCTCGCCGGCCCGGCGCCCGACTGCCGGACCCGCTTCGTCGCCGTCGGGGCCGCGCTCGACACGGTGGTCCGCCCGGCGCAGGCCGCGCTGCGGCATCCCGACCTGACCGCCGTGAACCTGACCGTGCCGGGCCACGGTCACCACTCGCTGGCGTTCAGCGGCGCGGTGTGCCACCTGGTCGCCGGCTGGCTGGCGGGGACGGCACGGCCGGAATGCTCGGAGTTCCTCGACGGCTCACCGCCGCCGCCACGCTCAGAGCTTCTCGACGGGGGCGTAGCGCAGCAGCAGCCGTTTGGTCCCGGCGTTCGCGCCGAAGTCGATCGTCGCCTCGGCCGAGTCCCCCACCCCGCCGACGGCAACGACGACGCCGAGGCCGAAGCTGTCGTGCGTCACCCGGTCACCGGTCCGCAGCTCGACCACGGGACGCGCCGCCGGGCGGGCGCGTCCGGCGAACGGCGAGTTCGGTAGCGGCCGCCGCCCGCCCGCTCCTGCCCCGGCGGCTGCGCGGGACCCGTCGGCGCCGCCGGGGCGCCCGACCCCGTTCGTGCCAGCGAGACCATCCGGCGAGCCCCAGCCCCGAGCTGGCGGCGGGGGCGCCGCCTCGGCCAGGCGGCGCCAGTCCAGCAGCGCGTCGGGCACCTCGCCGAGGAACCGCGACGGCGGATTGTAGGCCGGCTGACCCCAGGCACTGCGGACCACCGACCGGGTCAGGTAGAGCCGGGACCGGGCGCGGGTGAGCCCGACGTAGGCCAGCCTGCGCTCCTCCTCCAGCTGGGTGGGGTCGCCGAGGGTCCGCATGTGCGGGAAGACGCCGTCCTCCAGCCCGGTGAGGAACACGACGGGGAACTCCAGCCCCTTCGCGCTGTGCAGGGTCATCAGGGTGACGACACCGTCGGAGCCGTCGTCGGTGGGGACCTGGTCGGCGTCGGCGACGAGGGAGACCTGCTCGAGGAACTCCCCGAGACCGCCCTCGGGGTTGCGCTCGACGAACTCCTGCACGACGCCGACGAGCTCCTGCAGGTTCTCCACCCGGCCCTGGCTCTCGACAGTGTCCTCGGCGAGCAGCTCGGCGAGGTAACCGGTGCGTTCGAGGACCGCCTCGACGACGGCGACCGGGCCGTCCGCCTCGGCCGCCCGCAGCTCGCCGAGCAGCGCCGCGAACTCGCGCACCGCCTTCGCCGAACGGGTGGCGATGCCCGGGACCTCGCCGACCCGCTCCAGCACCTGCGCGAAGCTGATCCGCTCGACCTCCGCGAACCCGGCGAGCGCCGCCTCGGCCCGGTCCCCGATGCCCCGACGCGGCACGTTGAGGATGCGGCGCAGGTTGACGGTGTCGCTCGGGTTGACCAGCACCCGCAGGTAGGCGAGCAGGTCGCGGATCTCCCGGCGCTCGTAGAAGCGGACCCCGCCGACGACCCGGTAGGGCAGCCCGACCCGGACGAAGATCTCCTCGAAGACGCGGCTCTGCGCGTTGGTGCGGTAGAACACCGCCACGTCCGCGGGGCGGGCGAGGCCGGCGTCGGTGAGCCGGTCGACCTCCTCGGCGACGAACGCGGCCTCGTCGTGCTCGTTGTCGGCGACGAAGCCGACGATCTTCTCGCCGTCGCCGGCGTCGGACCACAGTCGCTTCGCCTTGCGCTGGTTGTTCCGGGCGATCACCGCGTTCGCGGCCGACAGGATCGTCTGGGTGGAGCGGTAGTTCTGCTCCAGCAGGATCACCGCGGCGTCGGGGAAGTCCTCCTCGAACTCCACGATGTTGCGGATGTTCGCCCCGCGGAACGCGTAGATCGACTGGTCCGCGTCCCCGACCACGCACAGCTCGCCCGGCGGGACCGCCCCGGACGCCCAGGTCACCCCACCGCCCGTGGCCGCACCCGCGCCGTCAGCGGCACCGGCGGCGCCCGCCCCGTCGACACCGGCGGTCGGGAGCGCGGGTGACGGCCCGCCGTCCCGGGCGCCGCCGTGCGCCGGCTGGCCGACGAGTTCCCGGACGAGGACGTACTGCGCGTGGTTGGTGTCCTGGTACTCGTCCACCAGCACGTGGCGGAAACGGCGGCGGTAGTGCTCGGCGACGTCGGGGAACGCCTGCAGCAGGTTCACCGTCGTCATGATCAGATCGTCGAAGTCGAGCGCGTTGGCCTGGGCGAGGCGCTGCTGGTAGGCGGCGTACACCTCGGCGACGGTGCGCTCGGCGTGGCTGGTCGCCCGGTCGCGGGCGGCCTCCCAGTCGATCAGCTCGTTCTTCAGGTTGCTGATCTGCGCGGCGAGGCCCCGGGCGGGATGCCGCTTCGGGTCGAGATCCAGATCCCGGGTGACCAGGGTGATCAGCCGCTGCGCGTCCGCGGCGTCGTAGATGGAGAACGACGATCCGAAGCCCAGCCGCTTCGCCTCCGAGCGCAGGATCCGCACGCAGGCCGAGTGGAACGTGCTCACCCACATCGCCCGCGCCCGCGGGCCGACGAGCGCGCCGACCCGCTCGCGCATCTCGGCCGCGGCCTTGTTCGTGAACGTGATCGCGAGGATCTCCCCCGGCCGCACCCCGCGCTCCGCCAGCAGGTAGGCGATGCGGTGGGCGAGCACCCGGGTCTTGCCGGAGCCGGCGCCGGCCACGACCAGCAGCGGCGCGCCGATGTGCACGACGGCGGCCCGCTGCTGCGGGTTGAGCCCCGTCAGCAGGGCGTCGGCGTCGAGCCGGGGCGGGGCGCCGGGCGCCTGGCCGCCGGACGGCGGCGCCAGCACGGCCGGCCCGAACAGGTCATAGGGCACGCCGCCGGCCCGCTCGGCGGACGCGCCGACGACACCGGGGGACTCACCGAACAGTGTGCTCATCAGACCTCGATCGTTCGATGCCAGGCAGGTCGCGGAGGAGCGTGGCCGAGGGGCGCGCGCAAGGCCACCCTACGTTGGCCTCCTCCCCGGCCTGACGGCGAGGATTCCCTTCCTCGCGGGCGGGTTTTCCTGCTTCACCGACAGATGCCTCCCCGTGCTGAGAGCGGGGTGGTCCTACTCCGTCTCCGCAGGCTGCCACCGCGAGCCCTGCGGCCAGAATGTTCTTCGCCGCGTTCACATCCCGATCGTGCACCACACCGCAACGGCAGGTCCATTCCCGGGTGTGTAGCGACAGGGATGCGACCAGCGCGCCGCAGGCCAAGCAGGACCTGGTACCTGGATACCATCCGCTGACAGCGACGACCGTCCGTCCGTACCAGGCGCCCTTGTATTCCAGCATGAACCGCAGGTCCCGCCAGCCCGCATCCGAGATCGCGCGGGCCAGCGCATGGTTGCGTACCATGACGCGGACCGCCAGGTCCTCGATGACCACCGTTTGGTTTTCGCGGATGATCCTCGTGGACAGCATGCGCAGATGATCCCGACGCCGGTCACGGATGCGACCGTGTATCCGGGCCACCTTCATTCGCGCCTTGGCCCGGTTCGCTGATCCTTTCTTCTTCCGGGACAGTTCCCGCTGAACGCGTGCCAGACGCTCCCGATCCCGACGCTCGTGGCGCGGGTTGCCGATCTTCTCCCCGGTGGACAGCGTAACCAGCGAGGTGATCCCCGCGTCCAGCCCGACCTGCGCGTCGACCGCAGGCAGGACCGACCGGGCACTCGACCACGATCGAGACGTGGTACTGGCCGCGAGCGTTTCGGGACACCGTCACCTGCGAGGGATCCGCACCGTCGGGCAGCGGTCTCGACCAGACGATCGCCAACGGCTCGGCCTGCTTCGCCAGCGTGAGCTGCCCGCCGCGGAAGGCAAAGCATTTCCGGAAGTACGTCGCCGAGTCGACAGCCCTGCCCTTATTCTTGAACGAGGGGTAGCCGGCCCGCTTCTCCCAGAAATTCACGTAGGCGGTCTGGAGGTGCCGCAGTGTAGCCTGCAGTGGTCCCTTCGACGGCCCGGTAAGCCAACAGGTATCCGGATCGCGTTTCCACCCCGTGAGCATCTTGTCGGTTTCGGCCCAACCGATCCGACGCTGCTCCTGGAACCAGGCCCGGCACCATTCAGCCAAGGCCCGATTGTACACCTAGCGTACACAACCGAAGGTTTTTTCAAGGTTCTCGGCCTGCACCGAGGTCGGGTGGAATCGGTAGCGGAACGCCCGCTTCACCAGTCGATTCCCCATACCTGACAGAATACCCACTTCTGAATTCGTTCTGGCGGCCGAGCGAGCGCGCGAACCGCCCTCGAGACGGGGCCTGCGCGCTACGATTCCTGATCACCTCGGCGGCCTGCCACCGAGGCGACCAGCTCAGGCCGTGGTCCGCGCAACGCCGGCGTTGTCGGCCAGGCGCGCCGTCAGCGACGCCACCCGGGCCGCCACCGCGGGATCGAGGTTGCCGCCGGACAGCACGGCCACCGTCGGCCCCTGGGCGACGCCGGGATACCGCAGCAGCGCCGCGACCGGCGCTGCCCCGGCCGGCTCCACGGCGTGCCCGGCCCGGCGCAGCAGGAACATCGCCTCCCAGAGGGCGGCCTCGTCGACCGTCACCACGTCGTCCACCAGCCGCCTGGCGAGCGCGAGGGTGAGCCGCCCGGGCTCCCGCACGGCGATGCCGTCGGCGATCGTGCCCCGCGCCTGCGCCTGCGCCTGCGTCGGCGTCGGCGTCGGCGCAGCCGGGCGCGGCAGCGTCGGGCGCCGGCACGGCCGGGCGGCAGCCGGGTCCCCTCCCGGCGCGGCGGCCAGGTCCGCACCGACGCCGGCGACGAGACGCCGGCCGGCCCGCAGCGACGCGGCGAACGCCGGCGCCAGGACCGACTGCACGCCGACCACCCGCACGTCGGGCCGGCGTGCCCGCAGCGCCGCGGCGACGCCGCTGACCAGGCCGCCGCCGCCGACCCCGACGAGAACCGTGCCGAGGTCCGGCACCTGGTCGAGCAGCTCCAGGCCGATCGTGCCCTGCCCGGCGACCACCGCCGGGTCGTCGAACGGGTGCACCAGCAGCCGCCCGCCGGCCGCCGCGTAGGACGCCGCGGCGGCGAGCGCCGCCTCCACCCCGCCGGGCACCTCCTCGACGCGCGCGCCGAGCCGGCGGGTGCGTGCCACCTTGACCGGGTTCGCCCCGGCCGGCACGAAGATCGTCGCCGGCACGCCGAAGACCGCCGCCGCGTACGCGACGCCCTGAGCGTGGTTGCCGGCGCTGGCCGCGACGACGCCGCGGGCGCGGGTGGCGGGGGCGGCGGTCGCCACCCGGTAGTAGGCACCGCGCAGTTTGAACGACCCGGTGTGCTGCTCGTGCTCGCACTTGAGCCAGACCGGCACGCCGAGAGAGGCGGACAGGCCGGCGTCCCGCACCACTCTGGTCCGCCGGGCGACGCCGTCGAGCACCCGGGCCGCCGCGGTGCTCTCGCGCAGCCACCACGCCGGATCCGCGTCCAGCGCGGGATCCGCCGCCGGGCCCGGATCGGCGTCCAGGCCCGGATCCGGGAACGTCGGTTTCTCGCCTGCGGCTGGTGCGGTCATGAGGGCGCCTCTCCCGGTGGCGATGCGGCCACCTCACCGTGACCGCGGCAACAAAAAAGCCCCCCGCGGGAAGGCGGAAGGGCGTGGCGCGCGGACCCGGTGGTCGGGTGCGCGCCTAGGTAATGGCCATCTGCTGCACGGTCACACTCTCCAGACTGCTCCCGCCATCGCGGAACGTCAAACCGAGGCCCGCCCGCCGCCGCGCGGTGAGGGGTGGGCGGGCCTGCGAGCGGTCGGGCCTACTCCCACTCGATCGTGCCGGGCGGCTTCGAGGTGATGTCGTAGACGACCCGGTTGACCTGCGCCACCTCGTTGACGATCCGGTTGGAGATGCGTTCGAGCAGGTCGTAGGGCAGCCGCGCCCAGTCCGCGGTCATCGCGTCCTCGCTCGTCACCGCGCGCAGTACCACCGGGTGGCCGTAGGTGCGCTCGTCGCCCTGCACGCCGACCGAGCGCACGTCGCCGAGCAGCACCGCGAACACCTGCCAGATCTCGCGGTCCAGGCCGGCCCGACGGATCTCCTCGCGCACCACCGCGTCCGCCGCCCGGACGATCTCCAGCCGCTCCGGGGTGACCTCGCCGATGATGCGCACGGCGAGCCCGGGCCCGGGGAACGGCTGGCGCCAGACGATCTCCTCGGGCAGCCCGAGCTCCTCACCGAGCCGGCGGACCTCGTCCTTGAACAGCGTGCGCAACGGTTCGACCAGGCCGAACTGGAGGTCGTCCGGCAGGCCCCCGACGTTGTGGTGAGACTTGATCTTGGCGGCCGTCGGCGAGCCCGACTCGATCACGTCCGGGTACAGGGTGCCCTGCACCAGGTGCTCGATCGTCGCCCCCTCGGCCTCGGCCCGCGCCTCCAGCTCGCGCGCCGCCTCCTCGAAGACCCGGATGAACTCACGCCCGATGATCTTCCGCTTCTGTTCCGGCTCGCAGACGCCGGCGAGCGCCGCGGCGAACCGGTCGGCCGCCTTGACGTGCACCAGCTCCACCCCGGTGGAGGCGACGAAGTCGCGCTCGACCTGCTCGGCCTCCCCCGCCCGCAGCAGGCCATGATCAACGAAGACGCAGGTCAGGGCATCACCGACCGCGCGGTGCACGACCGCCGCGGCGACCGCGGAGTCCACCCCGCCGGACAGCCCGCAGATCAGCCGGCCGTCCCCGACCTGAGCCCGCACCGCCGCCACCGCCTCGTCGGCGATGTTGACCATCGTCCAGGTCGGCCGGCAGCCGGCACCGGCCAGCAGAAAGCGGCGCAGCACGTCGAGGCCGTGCTCGCTGTGCAGGACCTCCGGATGGAACTGGACGCCGTACAGCCGCCGCGCCGGGTCCTCGAAGGCGGCGACGGGGGTCGACGGCGTGGTCGCGGTGACCCGGAAGCCGGGCGGCGCCTCGGTGACCGAGTCGCCGTGGGACATCCACACCTGCTGGGCCGTCGGGAGGCCGTCGAACAGGACACCAGGGCCGGTCACCGACAGACGCGTCGCTCCGTACTCGGCCGTTCCGGTCCGGGAGACCGAGCCGGCCAGCGCCTGGGCCATCACCTGATGGCCGTAGCAGATACCCAGAATCGGCAGCCCGGTGTCAAACAACGCGGCATCCACGCGCGGCGCACCAGGCGAGTACACCGACTTCGGGCCGCCAGAAAGGATCAGTGCTGACGGTTGCCGCGCCAGGATGTCCGCCACAGGCATGTCCCAGGGCACGATCTCCGAGTACACGTGGCATTCCCGGACCCGCCGGGCGATCAGCTGCGCGTACTGGGCGCCGAAGTCGATCACCAGTACGGTGTCGTAGCCGGATCGTCCCGCGGCGCCGGGGACGACCGCATGGGCCGGCCCCGGGATGGTCGCGGTGGCGGCACTCTGGCCCGCCCCCCGCGACTGCACGCCGTGACCAGCATCGCTGCGCTGCAAGTCGCTCACCCCGCAAGCCTACGGACCCACCGGCACTGATGGGCCAGGCCCACGTCAGGGCCTCGCCAGGGCCCCGACCAGGCGCGGGACGGCCAGCGGCGGGGGCTCGGCCCGGCGGGCGCGGCGTACGCTCGTCACCGGTTCCACGGCCCTGCCGACACGGTCGAGGACCGGCCGCCGCGGGTTCCGCGCACGGAGTGCGCGTTTCGCCCGAACGGGCGATCCATCGGGGGCGCCCCCGGACCGCCGTAAGGACCGATGTCGCGGATGCCGGAGATGCCGGGCTTTGCACCTTGAGTGCCACCGGCGGACACATCCGCATCCGTCGGGATCGCCTACCTTGTGGCCGTTCACACCGGTTACCAGCACGGTGACTCCGCGCGCTGTGTCCACAACTGGCACACGGCGGCGAACGCGCTTACGGTAGGCGCCTTTCGGATGCCGACTTCGTACCGCTATGGTGCCTGGCAAGGGACATCCGGGCCCGATACCGAGCCATCCTGGTACGACGTGTTCCGGGAGGCTGGCGGAGAGGTTGCGAAGGTACGTGCGCAGACAACCGATGGCCAGCAGCACGGGCATCGCCGCAGACGCGGAGCCGACGTCGGCGCCGGGTTTGCCCGTGGACAACGAAGACGGCGGGCAGCGCGACGATCGCTCCGCGGCGCCGCCGGATCCTACGGGGTCCGGCCTGGGACGCCTTCGTCGCGCCGCCAGCAACCCCACCAACTGGCGAGTTCGCACCAAGCTGATCGCGATTCTGATCGTGCCGGTCGCGGCGATCCTGGCGTACTCGTCGATCGCGGCGGGCTCGGCGCTCACCAGCACCCGCGACGTGAACCGGGTCGCCGACCTCACGACGATCAGCAGGTCCGCGGTCACCCTGGCGCATGCCCTGGAGCAGGAGCGGACGTACAGCGTCGGACTCGTCGCGAGCGGCCCGGTCGCGATGCGCCGGAACGACTCGCTGCCGCCACTCCAGACGAAGGTGAATGATGCCTACCAGGCATACAAGTCGTCGACCAACGGACGGCGCGGTTCGTTCGGTAGTACTGTTCGCGAGGCGCTCGACGATGTACAGACGAGGATGGACTCGCTGCCGGCCAAGCGGCTGACGGTCAAAAGGCTGGTAGACCCCAAAGCGGCCCAAATCGCCTATCAGCCGATCATCGACTCGCTGATCGACCTGCTCCAGCTCATCCCGCAGGGAAATGACGACGAGCAGCTCGTCAACGGTGTCAACTCGGCCTTCTTCCTGATGTCGGGCACGGAACTGCTGGCCCAGGAGCAGTCACTCATCTACGGCCTCATCATCCAGGGCAGCAACCGCCCCTTCACCGAAGGTGACTTCCGGGAGTTCCTCTCGGCCGAGACCCAGCGGACGCGCTTCCGCGACAACCTCGAGAACGTCGCCGGCCCGGCCCAGCTGGCCATCTACACGCCGACAATCGACGCCGAGAACAACGGCGACATCGAGAACACCGACAATTTCGTCGACACCGTGCTCGGCTCGCCCGTCAACCAGCCGCTGTCCTCCGTCGAGGCGACGAAGTGGAACCGCTCGACGCAGGACGCGATCGACGCGGGCGCCGACGCCTCGGGACAGCTGCTCGGGCTGGTCGACGACCGCGTGGGCACCCTGCGGGGCGACATCCAGCAGCGCGCGCTGCTGTCCGGTCTGCTCGTCGTGGTCATCCTCGCCACCGCCCTGCTGGCCGCGCTCATCGTGGCCCGCTCGCTCGTCCGGCCGCTGCTGGCCCTGCGGACCGCGGCCCTCGACATCGCCGACCGCCGCCTCCCCGACGCCGTCCGCCGGCTGCGTGACTCCACCGACCAGGACATCGACGACTCGATCGAACCCGTCGGTATCGATACCGACGAGGAGGTCGGTGAAGTCGCCCGGGCCTTCGACGAGGTCCACCGCGAGGCGATCCGGCTGGCCTCCGAGCAGGCGTCGCTGCGGAACAACGTCAACGCGATGTTCGTGAACCTCTCCCGGCGCAGCCAGGGCCTGGTGGAACGCCAGCTCCGCCTGATCGACGACCTGGAGAACCGCGAGCAGGACCCCGACCAGCTGGCCAACCTGTTCAAGCTCGACCACCTCGCCACCCGAATGCGGCGGAACAACGAGAGCCTGCTGGTCCTCGCCGGCACGGACACCGCCCGCCGGTGGACCCACCCCGTTCCCCTCAACGAGGTGGTCCTCGCGGCCATCTCCGAGGTGGAGCAGTACACCCGGGTCAAGCAGACCTCGGCCGCCCCGGTCTCCATCGCCGGAAACGGTGTCAGCGACGTCGTCCACCTGGTCGCGGAGCTGCTGGAGAACGCCACCTCGTACTCGCCGCCGGTCACCGACGTGCTCGTCACCAGCCATTCGCTGGGACCGGGCGCGGGGGCGATGATCGAGATCGAGGACCAGGGCATCGGCATGCCCGCCAAGGAGCTCGAGCGCATCAACGAGCGGCTGGCCAACCCGCCGGTCGTGGACGTCTCGGTGTCCCGGACGATGGGTCTGTTCGCGGTCGGCCGGCTGGCCGGTCGGCACGGCATCCGCGTCCAGCTGCGCGAATCCTCCTCGGGCGGCATCACCGCGGTCGTCCGGCTGCCCGCGAAGCTCGTGACCGGCGACAGTGCCGCCAGCGGGCCGGGCCGGGCGCCCGCGCTGCCCCGTCCCGCCGACCCGCCCGCGCTCACCGCCGGCCCGGCCACCGGCGCCGAGCGGGCGATCGGGCCGGGCGAGCGTCCTGGCGCGCCGGGCGGCCACGGCCCGGACACCGGCGAGCGGGCGGGCGGCCTCGCGGCCGCCGGCTCGACGAACGGCTCCAGCAACGGCGCGCACCGCACCGGCCCCGAGCCGCCGGCCCGGGAGGGCTTCTTCGACGACTCCAGCGGCCCGCGGCGCTTCCCGACCACCGGGCCGTTCCCGCTCACCGGCCCCATGGCAGCCCAGCTCGGCTCCGACCGCACGGGGCCGATGCCCACGACGGACCGGCGCGACCAGTTCTCGCCCGGCCGGGACGGTCCGGGCGGACGCAACGACGGACGCAACGACGGACGCAACGGTGGCGGCGACAACGGCCTTGACCGCGGCCAGCCCGGCCCGCACGCGTTCGACAGCCAGGAGATCGACCTCGGTGGACCGCGCGACCGGGGCCTGACCGGCCCCGGCGACCACCCCACGCCCCCGCCGGCCGTGACGCCGGACACCGAGACCATCGAGCGGCGCGGCCCGGCTCAGCGCGAGCCCGCCGCCCCGGACGTGACGAGCCCGATGTCCTTCGGCGACAACCGCTGGCCGACGCGGCCGCGCCCCGGCGCCGAGCCGGCCGCGCGGGACCGGCCGGACACCGGGCCCCGCCTGCCCATGCGGGACCGCCCCGCGCCGGAGGCGGACCGGGCGCCGGCCGAGCCGATCCAGCGGGTCGAGCGCGTCGAGCCGGGCGAGCCCGCCGAGCCGCGCACCGGCAGCGTGTTCCTGCGTTCCGAGGACCGACCTGACCCGCAGACCCGGCCGCGTCCCAACGCGGCCACCGGGCCGCGGGCCGGCAGCACCGGACCCCAGGCGCGGACGGGCCCCGGCCGGTTCGCGACGCCGGAGCCGGCGACGGAGACCGCCGAGTCCACCGAGTCCGCCGACGAGCAGGACGCGGCGGAGCTCGAGACGGATGACGTCGAGACGTCCCCGATCTTCGACTCGGTGTCCGCCTGGTTCCAGCGGCGCAGCCCGGCTGAGGAGGCCGCGGCGCAGGCGGGCCAGGTCGCCGCGGCGGCCCCGGCCCAGTCGCCGCGGGTCACCCAGGCGCCGCAGGTGCCCACGCCGGCCGCGGCTTCCGTCCAGGCGCCGACGCCCGCACCGGCACTGCAGCGGCAGGCCCCGCCGGCGCGGCCCATCGCCGAGCCCGCGGCCGCCTCGGCGCCGCCGGTGCGACGTCCGGGCCTCGGCGGTGCCTTCGGGCACCGCGCCCCGGGGCGTCCGGGCGCCGACCCGCTGATCGGGCCCCGCCCGGTGCCGCCGGTCGAGCCCGCCGCGCCGGCCCCCGCCTACGCGGCGCAGAACGGACCGCAGTCCCAGCCCGCGGCGGCCCAGCCCGCCGCGGTGGCCCAGCCCTACCAGCAGGCAGGGCAGCCACCAGCAGCACAGGCAGCACCTCAGCCACCGGCCGGGGGAGGCTGGAGCTCCCCCGGGGACGCCGGCTGGCAGGCCGCCGAGGCAGCACGCCAACCCTCCGCGGGTGGCGTGACACGCTCGGGCCTACCGGTGCGAGTTCCCATGACCCATCTCGTGCCCGGCAGCGCCGAACCCGCGCCACGCCGGCGTCCCGCCGCTGACACCGCGACCAGGTCCCCCGAGGCTGTCGGTGGCCGGCTCGCCAGCTTCTACCAGGGCGTCCGGCAGGGACGTGATGTCGGAGTAGACACCACGAGGAGCCCTCGACGTGACGCGCAGGAGGAACGGTGACACCCGTGAGTTCTGATGCCCAGAACCTCAACTGGTTGATCAACAACTTTGTCGACCGTGTCCCGGGTGTCGCCCACACGGTGGTCGTATCCGCGGACGGCCTGTTGCTGGCCGTCTCGGACGGCTTCCCCCGGGACCGGGCCGACCAGCTCGCCGCGGTGGCCTCTGGCCTGGTGAGCCTCACCCAGGGCGCCGCCCGGGTCTTCGAGGCCGGCGGTGTGACCCAGACCGTCGTGGAGATGGAGCACGGCTTCCTGTTCATCATGGCGATCAGCGACGGCGCGAGCATGGCCGTCCTCGCCGCGCCGTCGTGCGACATCGGCCTCGTCGGCTATGAAATGGCACTGCTGGTCAGCCGGGCGAAGGACGTCCTCACCCCGGCCCTGCGCGCCGAACTGCAGGGGACGCTTCCGCGGTGACTAGGCGGCAGCACAGGGAGTCAGGGTGAGTATCGATCCCGAGAGCGCGCCCGGTCCGGTCGTCCGTCCTTACGCGATGACCGGCGGGCGAACTCGGTCGCGCTATGAGCTCGCCATCGAGGCGCTCGTCTTCACGACGCCGCTGGGCGAGGAGCGGGCCATCGCCCTCAACCTTGAGCAACAGACCATCGCCGCCATGTGCCGGCAGGTGCGATCCATCGCGGAGATCGCCGCCGGGCTCCGGGTCCCACTGGGGGTCGCCCGCGTGCTGGTAGGCGACATGGCGGACGAGGGATTCGTCCGCGTCCACCAGCAGCCTGACCGCGACGAGGCACCGGATCTCGCGTTGCTCGAAAGGGTTCTCAGTGGCCTTCGAAAGCTCTGACAACAGGCGGGTCAACTCCGCCGTCGCCACGACCTCGGTGAAGATCGTGGTGGCGGGAGGGTTCGGCGCCGGGAAGACCACCTTCGTGGGCTCGGTGTCCGAGATCGTCCCGCTGCGCACCGAGGCCGTCATGACCGAGGCGGGCGCCCACGTCGACGACCTCACGCACCTCACCGACAAGACCACGACGACGGTCGCGATGGACTTCGGCCGTGTCTCCCTCGACGAGGACCTGATCCTGTACCTGTTCGGGACACCTGGGCAGTACCGCTTCTGGTTCATGTGGGACGACATCGTGCGGGGTGCCATCGGGGCGATCGTGTTGGCCGACACCCGCCGTCTCGCCGACTGCTTCGCCGCCGTCGACTACTTCGAGCAGCGCCAGCTGCCGTTCGTCGTGGGCGTCAACTGCTTCGACGGCATCCTGCGGCACTCGATCGAGGACGTCCGCGAGGCGCTGCAGATCAACCCCGCCGTACCGATCATCACCTGCGACGCCCGCAACCGTGACTCGACCAAGAGCGCGCTGATCGCGGTGGTCGAGCACACCATGTCGCGGGCGGCGGCGCGGGCCTGAGCCGGCCGCTGCCCGGGCCCCGTGACGGGTCCGGGCAGCGGGGCTGGGTGCGGGCGGCGCAGCCCCCGCACCCAGCCCCGGTACGACGGGCACGGCCCGACATGTGTGAGGGCCCGCAGGCGGCTGCCTGCGGGCCCTCACACATGCGTGGGCGGCTTCCAGCCGCCACCGGTGGCCTAGACCTGCTCCGGCAGCGCCCGAAGCTGCGAGTCCATCGGCACCCGGGGGTTGCCGGAGTCATTCACGATCTTGAGTACGAAGTCGGTGTCGCTCTTGTCCCACTGGCCGCCGACCACGCCGACTCTGGCCACGTTCTTGGGCACGTTCGGCTGGGAGCCGAACGCCACCGGCCCGACGATCGTCTGGGCGTCGACCTCCCGGATCGCGGCGACGATGGCCTCCCGGTCCAGCGACGCGGCCCCGCCGAGCGCCTTCACGGCGACCTCGAACAGCGCGTAGACGAAGCCGAGGGTCGGTGACCAGCCACGGCCCCGGGTCGTCGCGAAGTCGTTGGCCAGGTCCCTGGAGGTCCTGTTGGTCAGCGAGCTGCGGAAGGGGTGCGACGGCGACCAGCCGACGTCGGTGGTCAGCGCGTCCCCGTTGGACCCCAGCGCCCGGACGTCCTCCTGGAAGTCCAGCGCCTTCGACATCGTCAGTGCCTTCGGCGTGAAGTTCCCGGCACGGACCTGACGCTGGAAGGTCGCGAGGTCCGCCGCCTGGGCCACCCCGACGACGCTCTGGACGCCGGCCTGCTTGAACTGCTCCACATAGTCCCGGAAGGCGTCGGTCCCCGGCTGGAAGCCGGCCTGACCCGGCGAGGTCACCTGAAAGTTGAACCGGCTGATCGTGGGAATTCCGAAGTCCTGGCTGGCGAATGCACGACCGTCATCATCCTCGGGGTAGACAAGACCCACCTTGGTGACGCCCAGCTGACGCCACATCGCCACATAGGTGGCGACGACGTCGTCCACGCCCCAGTAAAAGTGGTACGTCCAGTGGAAGGGCATGTCGACGTTGCCGCCGCGCCCGTACCACCAGGACTGCCACGGGGCGATCGTCGAGATGCAGGGAACCTGGTTGATCTCGCACTGGTCGGCCACCGGAATCGCCGTGTCCGAGGTGCCGCCGGCCAGGACGATGTCGACCTTGTCCTTGAAGATCAGGTCCGTGGCCGCGATGCCGGCGCCGTGCCGGTCGGACGCGGAGTCCCGGACGAAGATCTCCACCGGATAGGTGCGCCCGCCGACCTTGACGCCGTCGGCGAGAATCCTGCGCATCGACGCGACGACGTACGAGTCGATGATGCTGTACGACCCCAGGGCTCCGGTACGTGGGAGAACGTACCCGATTCGGATCTTGCGCTGGCCGCCTGAGGAGGACCCGCCGCCGCACGCGGCCAGCACACCGGCGGCCGGCGCCGCGACCGCGGCCGTCCCAGCCCACCGCAGCAGGCTGCGCCGATCGAGCGGCGCCCGGTCGAGAGCCGACCGGTGGACGGCCGGCGGGTGCCCACCCACCCCGCCGGACGCGCCCTTGTCGTCACCGGCGGCCGGGCTCCGCCAGCCACCCATACCACCAGACCTGAACATGGCACCTGATCCTGCCGCACGGCGGTTTAAACCTGACAACCGGGGTCCGCGGTCGAGTCGATCACATCGGCGGCGAACCGGAGGGACCCGACATTTTGCCGCATTTGCTTACGGTCGGCATAGGGTCGGGTCTTCTCAGTTCACTCCGCAGAATCGATGTGGTGCCGAACCACTCGCCTTGAGTTCGAGCGTGCCCTGCGCCTTGCCACGGATTCCCGCGCCCGGCTTGGCGATGTGCACCGCGGACAGATCCTTGAGCGGCCCGCTGGTGAACTTCACGTCGCCGATCACATTCCCGCCGTCGTTGCCGGACACCGGCGTGATCGTGTACTGCCCGGCGGTGCCCTGCCAGGTGTACTCGCCCGCCGTACGGGCGACGACCAGCACCCCGACGACATCCTTGGACAGCGTCAGCGGGCTCGTCCCGGTCATCAGGCGGCACTGCCAGCTGCCGTCGATCATCGCCCTGCCGACCAGGGCGTCGGGGTTCGTCGTCGCCGGGCCCTGGGCGGCGTCGGCCGACGGGCTCGCCGCCGCGGGCGACCCGCCGCCGCCGCCCCCGCCGCGCAGCACCACGTAGCCACCGATCCCCAGCAGCACCAGGACCAGCGCCACCGCCAGCGGGCCGAGCCAGCCCTGCCGCAGCCAGGCCAGCCAGTCCGCGGCCGCCGGCTCGTCCTCGCCCCGGCGTGGATCCGCCTGGTCCGCCGGATCGAGCAGGCCCGACGGTGTCGCGTCGCGGGCGGCTCGCCGGTGCGGGCCCGAGTGGGCACCCGCCCCGGCCCGGCCCGCCGAGCGCCGGGCCCCGGGACCGGTCGGCTCGGGGCGGCGCGACCGGCCCC
>NZ_JCBATA010000008.1:0-149995 GCF_059816245.1 Frankia sp. RB5 | reverse complement strand
ACGTGCTCACTGTCGCGAGCCCGCCCGCCGCCCACCGTGGCCCGTGGCCACTGCTGGCCGCAGGTGGCCACGGCCCCGGCAAGGCCCGATTTCTACGGAGAGTTACGCAGACCGAACAAGTGCGTTGCCCGGGCGCCGCCGCTCCCGCCGCCGCGGGGGCCACCGCCCGTCGCTCGCCGGGCGGCGCGGGCCTCGGCTCCGAGCCGTCCGCGGCCGCCATGCCCGTCCTCGCCCGTCCGGACCTTCGGGAGGCAACGTCGTGACCATCACCCACGCAGAGCCCGCCGACGACGCCGCAGGCACCGCCGGCGCCGCAGACACCGCCGGCGCGTCCCCCGACGGCGCGGGCGCGACGCCGGCGCTGCGCTTCGCCGGGGTGCGCAAGCGGTTCCGGGACGGCACGGTGGCGCTGGTCGACACCGATCTGGCGGTCCGGCCGGGCGAGTTCGTCTCCGTCGTCGGGCCGTCGGGCTGCGGCAAGAGCACGCTGCTACGCATCGCCAGCGGGCTGGAGAAGGCCACCGACGGGACCGTCGACGTCGCCTCGGCAGGCGTCGGGTACGTCTTCCAGGACGCGACGCTGCTGCCGTGGCGCACGGTGCGCGGCAACGTGCGGCTGCTCGCCGAGCTGGAACATCTCGACGCGGCCGAGCGGGAGCGCCGCGTCGACGAGGCGATCGGCCTGGTCGGGCTCGGCGGGTTCGAGAAGCATCTGCCGCACGAGCTCTCCGGTGGGATGCGGATGCGCACGTCGCTGGCCCGCTCGCTGGTCCTCGACCCGTCGATCTTCCTGTTCGACGAGCCGTTCGGCGCGCTCGACGAGATCACCCGGGAGCGGCTCAACGACGAACTGCTGCGGATGTTCGTGCTGCGCCGCTTCGCGGCCCTGTTCATCACCCACTCGGTGGCGGAGGCGGTGTTCCTCTCGACGCGGGTGGTGGTGATGAGCGGCCGGCCGGGCCGGGTGAAGGCGGACCTGGCCGTGCCCTTCGCCTATCCGCGCGCGCCGCAGCTGCGCTACAGCCCCGAGTTCGCCGCCCTGTGCGGCGAGGTCTCCCACCACCTGAGGAGCCAGGATTGACCACGACGTCACCTGCCGCGGCCACGACGGATCCACCAGCCCCGGCGCTGCCCGAGCCGGCTCCCGCGTCCCGACCGCGCGGGCGGGTGAGAGCGGCGTCCGGCGGGCGCCGCGGCAACCTGGCGAGCCTCGTGCTGGGCCCGGCCGCGGTGCTCGCCGCGTTCATCGGTCTGTGGTACGGCGTGTCGGACGGTCTGCTCAACGAGCAGCAGCGTTTCATGCTGCCGCCGCCGCACGAGGTGGTGCGGGTCGGGATCCTCGACGGGAAGAACTTCTCGTCGATGATGACCGCGCTGCGGCTGACCTGCGAGGTCACGTTCTCGGGGCTCGCGATCGCCATCGTTGTCGGGGTGATCGTCGCGGTGGCGATGAGCCAGGCGAAGTGGATCGAGAACGCGCTGTTCCCATGGGCGGTGGTGATCCAGACGGTGCCGGTGCTCGCGCTCACCCCAGTGCTGAGCTTCTTCTTCGGGTTCGCGCTGACGAGCCGGATCATCGTCTGCGTCATCATCGCGTTCTTCCCGATCGTGTCGAACACGCTGTTCGGCCTGCAGTCGGTGGACCGGGGCATGCACGAGCTGTTCCGCCTGCACCGCACCGGGCGCTGGACGCGGCTGTGGAAGCTGCAGCTGCCGGCGGCGCTGCCGTCGATGTTCACCGGCTTTCGCAACGCCGCCGGGCTGTCGGTGATCGGCGCGATCGTCGGCGAGTTCTTCTTCAAGCAGGGCGAGCCGGGGCTCGGCACGACCCTGTCGGTGTTCACCTCCCGCCTGGAGGGCGAGCGCCTGTGGGCGACCACGCTCACCGCGAGCCTGCTCGGCATCGCGGTCTTCGTCTTCTTCGGCTGGCTTTCGCGGCGCGTCGTCGGCCGCTGGTACCAGCCGAAGCGCGGCTGACCCGCCCGCACCGGCATCACCCGCCGGCATCACCTGCCGGCATCAGCATCACCCGACCGGCATCAGCATCACCCGCCCGCATCGGCCCCCTCCGCCCAGGGCGACGGCACCACCCTCACGGTGCACGCATCACACAGCCGTGTGCACGCACCACCCCTCACGTCCATCCCTGCCCGCACGGGCTGTGCACACCTCTGGAGACACACGTTGATCAGATCTCGGCGACGGCCCGCCCGGCTCGTCGCGCTGACGGCGACCGCGACCGCGCTCGCCCTGACCGCCGCCGCGTGCGGCGGCGGCGGCAGCGACGGCGGCTCGTCCGGCGCGTCGGCGGCGCCGTCCGCGGCCGGTCCGGTGCCGGCCCAGTACGACCTGAAGGCCGCCGGCTGCCCGTCGACGATCGTGCTGCAGACCGACTGGAACCCGGAGTCGGAGCACGGCGGCCAGTACCACCTGCTCGGCCCGAACCCGAAGATCGACGCGGGGGCGAAGTCCGTCACCGGTGAGCTGGTCGCGCATGGCGGCGTCGACACCGGCGTCAAGCTGGAGATCCGCGCGGGCGGGCCGGCCGTCGGCTTCCAGACGGTGACCTCGCAGCTCTACAAGGACTCGAACATCACCCTGGGCTACCTGGGCACGGACGAGCAGATCGCCCTGTCGAAGACGCAGCCGACGGTGGCGGTGCTCGCCGGTCTGGAGAAGAGCCCGCAGATCATCGGCTGGTCGCCGGACAAGCACCCGGACTGGAAGACGATCGCCGACATCGGGAAGACGGACACGAAGGTCCTGTACTTCCAGGGCGCGTCGTACATGGACTACTTCACCGGGTCGGGCATTCTGAAGAAGAGCCAGGTCGACGGCAGCTACGACGGGACGCCGACGAACTTCGTCGCTTCGGGCGGCACGTACGCTGTGCAGGGTTTCGCCACGTCGGAGCCGTACACCTGGGAGCACGAGGTGCGCTCCTGGAACAAGCCGCTGAAGTACCAGCTGATCGCGGATGCCGGTTTCAACTTCTACCAGCAGGCGATCGGCGTGCGTAAGGACAAGCTCGCCGCGCTGGGGCCGTGCCTGACGAAGCTGGTGCCGATCATGCAGCAGTCGATCGTCGACTTCATGGGCAACCCGGACGCGACGAACAAGCTGATCCTCGAGCTCGTCGACAAGTACAACAACGGCTGGGTCTACAGCGACGGTGTCGCGACGTACGCGGTGTCGACGATGAAGTCGCTCGGCATCGTCGGCAACGGGTCGAACAGCACCCTCGGCGACTTCGACGACGCCCGGCTGCAGAAGCTCATCGAGATCCTGGACCCGATCTACCAGGCACAGAACAAACCGATCCTCGCCGGGCTGAAGCCGTCCGACCTGGTCGACAGCAGCTTCCTCGACACGAAGATCGGCCTGGGGTCGTAACGCGATGTCGGATTCAACCCTCGCGCAGCGGGGTGGCGGGGCCGGGCAGCAGCGCGTGGTGCCCGGCTTCGGCCGCGCGCGGCTGCCTGCGGTGACCCCGCTCGACCCGGCGGTGCTCGACGGACTCGCCGCGGAGCTCGCGCGGCTGCTGGGCGACGACGCGGTGCGCCGGGACGAGGCGTCGCGGCTGTCGGCGTCCACCGACTGGGCGCACATGAGCCCGGTGCTGGCGCCGCTGCTGCCCGGCGGCGTCGCCGACGTGGTCGTCCGCCCGGCGGACGCCGCCGGCATCGCGACCGCCGTCGGGGCCGCGCATCGCCACCGGGTGCCGGTGACGGTGCGCGGGCAGGGCACCGGGAACTACGGGCAGGGCATTCCGCTGTTCGGCGGTCTCGTCGTCGACACGTCCGCCGCGTCGCGCGTGCTCGCCGTCGAGGACGGCTGGCTGACGGCGGAGGCGGGCGCGTCGTTCGTGCTGATGGAGAAGGCGGCGCTGGCCACCGGGCAGGAGCTGGCGATCCTGCCCTCGACGGTGGGCAGCACCGTCGGCGGGTTCATCGCCGGCGGCTCGGGCGGCACCGGGTCCATCGCCAACGGCGCGATCTGGGACGGCTACCTGCGCTCCCTGCTCGTCGTGCCGTGCACGGACGACGCGACGCCGGTGGCGGTGCCGTTCCCTGAGAACACCGCCATGGCGCACGCGTTCGGCGTGTCCGGCGTCATCGCGCAGGCCACCGTGGCGCTGCGCCCGGCGCGGCGCTGGACCGGGCTGTACACGTCGTTCGCCGACCTCGGCGGCGCGGTGGCCGCCGGCGAGGAGCTCTTCGAGCTGGAGCCGAGCCCGCGGCTGCTGTCACTGGACGAGGCGGGCATCATCGCGGCCTACCGCCCGGCCGACCCGGCGCTGCCGCTGGACCGGGTGAGTCTTCGCGGCATCGTGACCGAGGACAGCGTCGAGGCGGCGAGCGCGGTGGTGCGCCGCCACGGTGGCAGGGTGGACGCGGTGCGACCGAAGGGGCCCGCGCACATCGCGTCGCTGTCGTACAACCACACCACCTACCGCGTCCGCAAGGTGCGCCCGGAGCTGACCCATCTGCAGTGCATGGGCCCGGGCCTGACGCGCCGGCGCGCCGAGGTGGCCGCGCTCGCGCCCGAATCCCTCATTCACCTGGAGGGTTTCCTGACCGCGTCCGGCCGCGACTGGGTGAGCATGCTGTTCCTGCGCTACGACGGCGCCGACGACCTCTACGACCGGATGGCCCGCCTGGCCGACGTCGAGGTCTACGTCGACGACCCGCACACCTGGGAGCTGCACCACGGCCGCCTCGACGCGGTGCGCGCCGCCGCCGCCCGCTTCGACCCCGACGGCCTGCTGAACCCGGGCAAGCTGCCGGCCCTCGCCGGGGCCGGGCCGACGCCCTGACCAACCCGCCTCTCCCGCTCTTCCCGCCCGTCCTGCCCGCGCGAGCGGGACCCGGACCGCTGCCGGATCAGTGTCTCCTACTCCCAGCGGACCGCGTCCTCGTGGCCGAGGCGCGGGAGCCGACCGAACCACGGGTTGGTGCCGGGGTGACCGATGTTGACCACGAGGATGGAGTGCCAGCGGCCGTCCGGGAAGAAGTCGGCGTCGATCCCGGCGGCGTCGAAGCCGGCCATCGGGCCTGCGGCGAGGCCGTGGGCCCGCACCGCGAGGATGAAGTAACCGGCCTGCAGGGTCGCGTTGAAGGTCCCGGTCCGGGTCCTCAGCTCCGCGTCGGCGTCGAAGGCGTCCTTCATCTCGGGCCGGAAGGGCAGCAGAGCGGGGATGTGCTCGTGGAAGCGCGTGTCGACGGCGAGGACGGCCACGGCGGGCGCCGACGCGGTCTTGGCCCTGTTGCCCTCGTTCATGTGCGTGAGCAGGCGCTCGCGCCCCTCGTCGGTACGCACGTACAGGATCCGCAGCGGCTGGGAGTTGCCAGCGGTCGGCGCCCACTTCGCCAGGTCCCAGATCGCCGACAGCTCGGCGTCGCTGACCGGCGTCGGCGCGAACGAGTTCGCGGTCCGGGCGTCGGTGAAGAGCGTCGCGCGCCCCGCGTCGTCGAGCGTGCCCAGCACTGGCGACGCGATCTCGGTGAGGTCGGTCATGTCTCTACTCCTGGTGATCTCGTCTGTACGGGGAGGCCCGGCCGGCCCGGCGGCGGATCTCGCCCGCATCGGTCCCGCACGGCGCCCGGTCAGCAACGGCCTTCCGCCGCGGCGCTGGGTCCCCTTCCGGAGATTTGGTTGACGTGACAAGTGAACGGTAGCGATCGGTACGAGGTGCTGTCCCTGCTGTCGGAGTCCAGCGCGCTGACCCTCCAGATGTCGGAGCTGGCCGTGGGAACGAACGCGTCCCTGTCACGGCTCTCCCACGTGGCCTCCCGCCTGGAACGACGGGGATGGATCACCCGCCAGGCCTGCCCGGGCGACGGCCGGGCCTCCCAGGCGGTGCTGACGCAGGCCGGCCTGGCAAGGATCGTCGAAGCCGCCCCGCATCACGTACGCGCCGTGCGCGAGCTGGTCATCGACGCGCTCACCCCGACCCAGCTGCGCCAACTGGCCGCCGCGGCAGCCAGGATCACGCGCCGGGTCGACGGGCACGACGCCGCCCGCGCCACGGCCGGACCCCGCCGCTGACACAGGGGCGCCGGGCCGAGCAGGCCGCCCCCAGCCCAACCACACTTCCCGCAGCACGGGACTTCGTCCTGCCAGACGGCCGATTCGACGCCCCCGGCGCACTCACCGGGCTCGCGGAGTTCTGGCGCACGCACGGAAAGATGCTCGGCGGCGGGAGGCCGTACGAGCGCCTTCCATGCTCACGGTCGGAAATCGGAGACCGACACCTCGCGGGCATCATCAACCACGGAGTCATACTCCCCGACCACGAGATCCGGGGGATGCTTGATGGAAAGAACTTTATCGAAGATCTTCTTGTCGTCCTACTGACCGGCGTGGGGGGACGGGTTCCTCGGGCGGGCGGTGAGGATGACGTGGGCGGTGTTGCGGCCGCTGGCGCCCCAGACGCCGGCGCCGGGGAAGGTGCCGGCGCCGGTGAGGTAGAGGCCGGCGACGGGGGTGCGGTAGCGGCTCAGCTCGCGGGGGCGGCCGCTCAGGGCGGCCACCACGCCGCCGGGGAAGGAGGGGGCGTAGCCGCGGGGCATGGCGAACTCGCGCTCGTAGTCCGGCGGGGTCATCACCCGCCAGTCGCGGACCGCCTCGACGAGCGCCGGATCACCGAGGGAGGCCAGCCGGCGCAGCCAGGACCAGGCTCTGGTCGGATCGGACCAGCCGCCGGGCAGCGCGTACGGGGTCCACAGCACCTCCAGGCTGAGCAGGTGTGTGTCGGGCGACGGCCGCATCGCCGGGTCGAGCACGGAGGGTGTGTTCAGCAGGAACATCGGCGGGTCGCTGACCTGGCCGCGCGCGCGGGCCGCGGCGGCGGCGACCTGCTCCGCCGGGGTGGGGCTGATCGTGATGGTTGGAACGTGGTGCGCGTGCGGGGGAAGCAGGTCGGCGGGGATGGCGCGCAGTGCGGCGAGGTCCGGCGGGGCGGTGACGACGGCGTCGAGCTTCGACTCGTAGCCGTCGACCCGGGGCGCGCTCGCCCACCGGGCGTGCAGCCGGGCCGCGGGCGGCACGCCGTCGAGCCAGTCCACGAGCACCGTGCGCGGATCGGTGGCGGTGACGACCGTCGACGCGGCGATCTGCCGACCGTCAACGAGACGCACCCCGCGGGCCTGGCCGTCACGGACCATCACCCCGCCCACTCGGGCCCCGGTGACGACGACGCCGCCGTGGTCGCGCACGCACGCGGCGAGCGCCGCCGGCAGCGCGCCGCTGCCGCCGGCGGGCCGCCCGACGCCGATGAGATGGCGCATCGCGAAACCCAGGGCGCCCAGGCCACTGCCGGGGGCGTCCGGTCCGAGCCCCCACACGGCGGGGCCGTTCGTGCAGGCCGCGGCGATGAGCCACGGGGGCAGGCCGAACGCGCCGAGCACGTCGAGCAGGCTGCGCCGCGCCCAGGACAGGACCGTTGCGGCGCCCCGCAGCCGTCGGCGGGCGGCGATCGCCGCGATCGCCGGGGTGCTCGGACGGGAGCCCTGCACGTCGGCGACGAGCCGGGCGGCGGGCAGCGCGACGTCGAGATAGCGCCGGTAGGCATCCGCCGCCGTCTGGTCCGTGCGGGCCAGGCCGTCCAGGGTCCGCTCGACGCTGCGCCATTGGACGAACGCCGGTGCGTCGCCCCAGCCGAGGGCGATCCCCATCGGGTCGACGTCGAGGTAGCGCAGGCCGTGGGCGCCGAGTTCCAGGTCGTCGACGATCCCGCTGGCAAGGATCATCGTGTGGTCGCAGTTGCAGATGTTCACCCGGGCGCCGATCGCCTCGACGGTCGACGCGCAGCCACCGACCTCGTCGCGGGCCTCGACCACGACGACCGACCGGCCCGCCCGCGCCAGGTAGGCCGCGCAGACCAGCCCGTTGTGCCCACCTCCGACGATCACCACGTCCGCCCGCGCGGGCAGCTCCTCCCCCTCCCCCGCCCAGGCCGGCGGTTCTGCCCATGTCGCCGTCGGTCTGGGCGAGGCGATGGGGCCCGCGGGGTCGGCGCCGGCCCGCGCGCGGGAGGCCACCGTCCGCGCGGGCGGGTGGGTGGTCATCCGGTGGGGCGGGGGCGGGTGTCGAAACGGGCGATCTCGGCGAGGGACTGGCCCGCGGTTGCGACCATCGCCTCGTAGAGCTGTTTGCCTCGTTCAGCGGTGGCGCCGGTCGGGTCGCCGATCGTGCCGTCGGTGCCGAAGTCGTCGCTGAGCCAGCCGAACGACACCGGCCCGCCGAAGCGCACCCGCTCGTAGCCGGTCAGCTGCTCGGGCACGCCGCGCCGGGCCAGCTCCAGACGGACGAGCTCGGGGCGCAGGTGCAGCAGCAACGACGTCTCGTCGAGGCCGGCGTGGATGCCCATGCCGAGTTCGGCCGCTGGTGAGTCCCCGCCGTGGTCGGCGGGCAGCGACGGGTGCATGACGAAGGTGCGCAGGCCGTGGGCGAGGCGCGCGTCACGGGCGGCGACCTGCAGCAGCGCGCTGTTGCCACCGTGGCCATTGAGGTACACCAGCCGGTGCACCGGGGTGGTCGCGAGGCACCGGGCCACGTCGTCGAGCACGGCTAGCAGGGTCGTCGCGGACAGCCACATCGTGCCCGCCGACCAGGCATGCTCGTTGGATTTCGAGTAGGCGAGCGTCGGCAGCAGCCACAGGTCGTGAGCGTCACCGAAGGCGTCGACGGCGTCGCGGGCGAGGGTCTCGGCGACGACGAGGTCGGTGGACATCGGCAGGTGCGGACCGTGCTGCTCGATCGAGCCGATGGGCAGGACGGCGACCGCCCCCGGCGACAGCCCGGCCGCCTCGGGCCCACGCAGATCGGCGAAATGGCGCTTCACACCCGCTCCTTCTCGTCCACCAGGACCCGCTCGTCCGCCCTGGCCTGCGCAGTCGGCCCGGCTGGTGGGACCGGCGCGGTCCGTCCGTCCACCGGGGCCTGTACGGTCGCGCCTGCCTGCCCTGTCGCACCGCTCCCCGAGGGGAGCAGGGGGAGGACGTCGCGGCTGAACCGTTCCATCTGCTCGCGGACGCGCGGGTAGGGGTCGCCGGGCATGCCGGGGAAGATGACCAGGTCGGTGAGGCCGAGCAGGTCGTCGAGCTCGGCGATGTGCGCGGCGACGTCGGCAGGGGTGCCGACCGCCCAGGGGCCCTGGGCCATCGAGTCCTCCAGTCGGGGGACGAAGTCGCCGCCGGCGGGTAGTCCGTCCGGGCCGAGGTAGCCCCGTCCCCAGCCGTAGGGGGCCAGGAAGCGCCAGAACTCGTCATGACCCGGCCGGACCAGGTCCATCGCGGCCTCGCGGGTGTCGCCGACGGCGACGTTGAGCACGAGCATCCGCCGCTCGCCGCGGGTCAGCGGATGGCCGTGTACCTGCGCGAACGTGGCCGCGAAGGCGTTCCAGTCGGCGGCGAGGCGCCTGCGTTCCTTCAGCCAGAACACGCCCCCGAGGCCGCGGGTCGGCACCGCGCGCAGCGTCGGCGGGCTCGTCACCGCCTGCCACGTCTCGTACGGGTGGCGCGGACGGGGGACGAGGGTCAGCTCCCGCGTCTCACCGCCGCGGTCGGGGATGCCGGGTGGCGGGAGCTGGAAGTGCCGGCCGTCGTAGCGGAACCGTTCGGTGGACAGGGCGAGGTGCAGGACGTCGAGGCTCTCCTCGGTGATCTCCCGGTTGCGGGCGTCGGCCGCCGACGCGCTCGGGTTGTCGTAGGAGCCGACGGACAGGGTGCCGGCGGTCAGCGGCAGCATCTCCCGCGGTACGGTCCCGCGGCCGACGCCGAGGATGCCGCGGCCGCCGGAGAGGTTGTGCAGCACCGCGAAGTCCTCGGCCAACCGCAGCGGATGCCACTGCCCGACGACGTTGAACATGGTGCCGATCCGGATCCGGCTGGTCCGCGCGGCGAGGAACGCCGAGAACATCAGCCCGTTCGGCACCACCTCGTAGCCCTCGTGCTGGAAGTGGTGCTCGGTCAGCCAGAAGCTGTCGTAGCCGAGCCGTTCCGCGAGCTCGCCGCAGGCCAGCAGTTCCCGGTGGGCATGCTCGAAGTCCTCCTGCCCGTAGCGCCGCTCGGTCGGCTGGGTCCCGCCGACCCCGGCGTCCGCCATCTCGACCCCGCCGAACAGGAACACCCCGACCCGCACGCGACCTCCGCAGCAGAACCCCGATGTTGATGGAATCAACATCCCGACGAACACCCATGTTGCTGCCCCCCGGTCACACCCCCGTCAGCCCCGCATTTCCCCCACGCAAAACCTGAGCCCAGCGGACCGCGCAGACCACAGACGCCGAGATCCCTCGCAGAGCGACGACCTCCGCGTCCGCGGCGCCTCGGTGGGAGAGCGGTTGCGATCCCTCGTAGGGACACCGACGACCGAAGATCAACCTGAAGCTCGGACGGCGCGTCGGGGGTGGTGGGGGGACTGCGGTGCGCCGGCGGTCTGACATCAGTTTCTCGGGGCTGCGCCCTCTTTGTGAAACCTTGCGATGACTATCGAAACTCGATAGATTCCCATCGCGACTCGATGGAAGGGTGGGGGTCATGGGGAAGCTGACGGTGGGTGCGCTGCGCGCCGTGCTCGTGGTGGTGCTCGCCGGCACCGTGTTCGTACAGGCAGGCATGGTGTGGGCGCTGGTCAGCGGAAGCGATCCGGAGGACGGGGCGCTCCCACTGACCCCGCTGCGTGTGGTCACGATCCTGGGCATGGTGTCGGTCCAGGTCGCCCTGCTCGCCGTCTGGCGGCTGGTGACGATGGTGCGACGCGGAACCGTGTTCTCCCACGCCGCCTTCCGGTATGTGGACGTCGTGATCGGCGCGATCGTCGCGGCCGCCCTCGTGTGGTTCGCGGTCACGGTCCTCAACGCGCCGGGCCAGCGGGAGGACCCGGGCGTCAGCCTCATCATGGGCGGGGTCGGCGTGGCCATCCTGGGAGTCGCGCTCCTCGTGCTCGTGCTGCGGGCGCTGCTCGCCCAGGCCGTCAAGCGCGACGTCGAGGCGTCACAGCTGCAGGCCGAGCTGGACGAGGTGATCTGATGCCGATCGCCGTCGACATCGACGTGATGCTCGCCAGGCGCAAGATGTCCGTCGGCGAACTCGCGGACCGCGTGGGCATCACCCCCGCCAACCTGGCGGTGCTCAAGAACGGCCGCGCCAGGGCGGTGCGCTTCGTGACCCTCGCCGCGCTCTGCGAGGCGCTCGACTGCCAGCCGGGCGACCTGCTGCGCTGGGAGCCCGAGGAGACCACGGACAGATGACATGCCCCCGGCGCAGGCCACCACCTCACGTCGCGGCTTGGTCCGGTCAGGTGTTTGACCCGGTCAGGCGTTCTGTTGGACAACGACGAGACGGGTCTGCTCGCCGTCGAGGCTGCGCCAGCGGTGGCGCGCTCCCCCGGCGTAGTAGATGCTCTCCCCGGCGCCGATGACGTGCAGCGCGCCGTCCACGTCGACCTCGATGAGGCCGGCGACGACGTAGACGAACTCCTCGCCGTCGTGCTGGAAGTAGTCGTCGAAGGCGGTCGGCGCGCCGACGTACTCCGACGGGAGCATCGCCCGTTCGCCGCGCACGAGGCTGCGCACCGAACCGCCCGGTGATTCCACGGCCACCGTGTCGCGACGGACGACGCTGACGGCATCGGTGGGCGGCGCACTCGCCGCGTCGGCGGCGGCCATCAGGGCCTGGGCGCTGGTGCCGAGCGCGGAGGCGATCGCCGTCAGGGAACGCATGCTCGGCCGGGCCAGGCCGCGTTCGAGCTGGCTGAGGAAGGGATGGCTCAGGCCCGCGCGGCCGGCGACGTCGACGAGGGTCAGGCCGAGCGCGTGCCGCTGGGCGCGCACGGCCCCGCCGAGGCGAACGCCGACGTCCTCGGTGAACGACGAGGTCATGGCACGGATGGACGGCCGAGGAGTACGGCCGCGTCCAGCAGCGCGCGGTCCGCGCCGGGCGGTCCGATGAGGGCCACCCCGACCGGCGGTGGGCATCCACCCGGACCGCCCGGGCGGGTGGGCACCACGCAGCTCGGCAGTCCATACGCACTGGCCACAACGGTGCAGCCTAGTGTGGCCTGACGCCAGGCGTCCCGGGCCGGTCCATCCGCCGCCCGAAGGTGCCCGGGGCCGGCCGTGGCCGGGCGCACCAGCCAGGTGTCGGGGCCGAGCCGGTCGAGCAGCCGCGCCCGCCCGTCGGCGATCACCCCGGTGGCCGCGCGCAGCATGTCGGCGTCGACGGTGGCCCCGAACCGGAACCGTCCCTCGACGTCGGGGGCGAGCGCCCCCGGATGCGCCTCGATCCAGGCGCCGTGCAGCTGCCAGGCCTGCGCGGCCTGCACCGCGCGGAACGCCGCCAGCAGGCCCGGCACATCGTCGTCGTCGCGTACCGGTCCGACGACGAGACGCACGCCGAGCGCGTCCGCGAGCCTCGCCGCGACCGCCGCGGTCCGAGCCGTGCCGTCCGGCGCCGCTTCCCGCGGTGCGGCGACGACGAGCAGGCGGGTGGGCGGGCACGGGTCGTCGGGCGCGGGCGGCAGCAGGACGTCGCCGACGCTGCGCAGCACGTCGGGTTCGGCGGCGAGCCAGCCGACCGTGTCGAACGACGGGGCGAGCCCGACCAGGCCGTCGACGGACACGGCGCCGTGCGTCGGGCGCAGCCCGAACAGTCCGCACACCGAGGCGGGCACCCGGATCGACCCCGCCGTGTCGGTGCCCAGGCCGACGTCGACGAGCCCGGCGGCGACGGCCGACGCCGGCCCGCTGGTCGACCCGCCGCTGACCCGGTCCGGGGCCGCCGGATTGGGGGGTGTGCCGTAGTGGACGTTCGTGCCGGACAGGGAGAACGCGAGCTCGTCCGTCTGGGCGATGCCGGTGATGGCCGCCCCGGCGGCGCGCAGCGCGGCCACGGCGGCGGCGTCGGCCGGCTGCACGGGAGCGCCGGACAGGTAGGTCGGGTTGCCGGCGCCGATGCGGTGGCCGCCGACGGCGAACAGGTCCTTCACCGCGACCCGAAGCCCGTCCAACGCGCCGCGCCCCGTCGGTGCCAGCAATGGATCGCCGCACTCCCGCCAGACCGCCGAGGACGACCCGTTGAGGGCCACACCCGACGCGCCGACCGCTGGCCGCGACGCGCCGGTGGTCGGCGACGCGCCCGTGGTCGGCGACGCGCCCGTGGTCGGCGACGCGCCCGTGGTCGGCGACGACGCGACGACAGCGGTCGACGACGGTCTCGCGGTCGGGCGGGCGCCGACCGCGCTCACCCACCCACCGCCGGGTCGGTGGGTGTGGGCGCGGTGCGCATCGGGGACACGCAGGCGGCGATGACCCGCCAGCTGCCGTCGTCGTCGCGAGCCCACACCTGGGTCTGGGTGCTCAGGCCGATGACCTGGCCCTCTGGGCCAAGCCGCTCGTTCGTCGACACGGTGACGACCGTCTCCCCGGGGCTACGCACCACGTGCAGGTCACGCAGCCGTCGTGGCCCCGGGGTCGGGCGGGCGGCCCGGAAGGCGGCGAGCGCCTGCGGCCCCACCACGGGGCCGTCAGGGTCGACCCGCACGACGCCGGCGTGCGACGAGAAGGACTCCCGCTGGCCGGCGACGTCGCCCGCCATGAGGGCCGACTCGTAGCGGGCGAACGCCGCCGCGAGCGCGGGGTCCAGCACGGCGAGGTCCGCGAGCGCGGGATCCGGCGCGGCGAGGCTCTCGCTCCCGGCGAACGCGGTGGGCACGACGAACGCGGTGGGCACGACGGGAGCGCTGGGCACGACGGGAGCGCTGGGCACGACGGGCGCAGCACTGGGCGCGGTCGGTGCGGCGGGCGCACTGGGTTCGATGGGTTCGGGGATGGGTGGGCGCAGGATGCTGAAGTCGGCGAAGTCGTGGCGCAGGGCGGGACGGCGCAGCAGGTCGGTACCGAGGCGGCCGGGCGCGCGGCCGGCGGCGACGTCCTCGAAGGCGTCGGCGGCGCGGCGCAGGAAGTCGGGGCCGACCCGGTAGCGCAGGGTGTGTGCCGGGTAGATCTCGCGGATGGCGCCGTCGAGGCGGCGTTGCAGGGTGCGCAGGGTCGCGGCGAAGATGTCGACGGCGGCGTCGGGCATGTGCACCCAGAAATCGCCGGTGATGAGCGTGTCGCCGGCGAACAGCAGGCCGGCGCGCTCGTCGACCAGGCACAGCGAGTCCGGCGAGTGGCCGGGGGTGTGCAGCACGGTGAGCGTGCGTCCGCCGAGGTCGAGGCGCTGGCCGTCGGCGAGCGGCGTCGGTGTGGGCCCCGGCGGCACCGTCCAGTCATCGGCGGCGGGCGGCAGCGGGCGCGGCGTGGTCTCGTCGGTGAGCAGGTGGAAGAAGCGTTCGTCGTCGGCGCGCATCCGCTGGTAGGCGGCGTACTGGTCGCGGGCGACGGCCAGGTAGGCGGTCAACCGGTCGGCGGGCACCGGCGCGGTGACGGCGGGCGTGGCCAGCGGATGGGCGGCGACCTCGTCGAACAGCCAGTTGCCGCCGCGGTGGTCGTCGTGCCCGTGGGAGTTGACGGCGAGGATCGGGCGGTCGGTGAGCGTGCGCGCCGCGGCGTGCACGTCGGCGAGACCGAGGCCGGTGTCGACCAGCACGGCACGCTCGTCACCCTCGATGAGGAAGCAGTTGACGTGTCCGGGTTCGCCCACCAGCCAGGTCCGGGCCACGAGCGGACGCAGCGCGAACCACTCCCGCGCCGCCAGCGGGGCACGACCGGACAGGACACCGTCCGATCCCGCGGTCATCGGGGGCCGTCCGCGGCGGGCAGGGCGGCGAGGACGGCCCGGTCCTCGTCGTCGGTGCCGGCCAGCGGCCCGCGGCGGACCATCGCGGCGAAGCCGTCGTCCGGGCACATCAGCGTCAGCGCGTACATCCGGCCGGACCCGGTGTTGGTGATGTGGTGCAGCGACGTCGGCGGAAGGACGAGCGTGGCACCGGCGGCGACAGATGTCTCGACGCCGTCGCACACGGCCACGCCGCTCCCGCGCAGGAACACGAACAGCTCGGTGGAGGCGGGATGGCTGTTCGGCGGCTGCGCGCCACCGGCCTCCCACGCCTCCAGGATGACCGTCACCGGCGACACCTCCGGCCCGGCCAGCACCGCCAGGCGCACGGTGTCGCCAGCGCTGATGTGCCGCATCTCCAACGTGTCCGGTTCGATCAGGGTCGCCGGAACCGGCGAAACCGGCAGGACCGCGGAAACCGGCGGAACGGCTGGCGTCGACATGGGCGTCAGCTCCCCGCGATGGTCGTGGCCGCGGCCGGTAGTGCCATGCCGGCATGGGCGCCGTCCAGGGCCGTCGCGTCAACCGCGGGCGGGTCGAGGGCGGCGACCAGCGACGTCGACAGGGCGACGAAGCCGAAGCACTGGGCGACGTTGAAGACAGCCGCGTCGTGGCAGAACGGCGGGGAGGTCGTCGCCGCGCAGTCCTCGAGCAGGATGACGTCGTAGCCGAGGCAGGCCGCGTCGGTGAGGGTCGCGAGCACGCACTGGTCGGAGTTCACCCCGGCGAACAGCAGCGTCGTCACGGCGAGGTTGCGCAGCACCGAGTCGAGCGGGGTGTCGAAGAAGCCGCTCATCCGGTACTTGTCGACGTGGAGGTCGCCCGGCTCCGGCGCGAGCTCGTCGACGATCGCCGCCGACCAGCTGCCGGCCTGCAGCGTCGGGCTGCCGCCGGGACGCGCCGGCGCGCCGAGGCCGCCGCTCTCGCCGTCGGGGTCGTAGACGTGCCGCACGCCCGGCGGCACGTTCGCCAGGTCCGGCCGGTTGCCCCAGTTCAGCCAGATGACCGGCGCACCGGCCGCGCGCAGCAGGGGCAGGACGCGGCGCAGCGGCTCGATCGGCCGGCGGGCGGGCGTGATGTCGACGTCGATCGAGGCGAGCCAGCCGTCGGGATGGCAGAAGTCGTTCTGCATGTCGACGACGATCACCGCGGTGCGGGTGAGGTCGAGGGTGAGCCGCTGCGGACGCGCGTCGACCGTGACCGGCCGCGGCACGACGGGCTCGCGGCGCAGATCCACCCGACCGGCCGACACCCCCCACGAGTTCCTGGACGCCCCGATCCGGATGTTGGCCACGCCAACACTCTCCAGCCAGCGCTTTTCCCGCGCATTGCCTGGCCGTTGCGCCTCGATGCCGACCCGGGACCACGCCGTCGGCGCGGGCCGCGTCGACCTGCACATCCGCTGGCCGTACACGACCACCGACGGTGCCTGTCATCCCACGCTCCTGCGTGGCTGATCCGGTCTGGCGGTAACACCGGCGTCATCGGGGTGTGGCAGGGTCCCTCGCCGTGAAACTGCTGCACAGCGGGGTTGACGTGGCCACCGACGCGCCGTACTTGCCGGCGCGGGCGGACGAGGTCGCCTGGGGGTTGCTGCCGAACGCGGCCAGCCGGCCCGTCCTGCGGGTGCCGTCCGGCGGGGCCGTACGGTTCGACACGATCAGTCACGAGGGGCTGCTCGTCGACCAGGGCAGCGATCCGCGGGCGTTCTTCGGCGCCGTGGGGATCGCTCCCGACCAGATCCTCGACGACGCGCTCGCCCTCGTGGACGGCGGACGCCGCCACCAGCCGGACACCGCCGGCCCGCACGTCGTCACCGGGCCGGTGGCCGTCAGCGGGGCGCGCCCCGGCGACGTGCTCGAGGTCGAGGTGCTGGAGCTCGACCGCCGCGCCCCCTACGGCGTGATCAGCAACCGGCACGGCCGCGGCGCGCTGCCCGGTGAGATGCCGATCGCCCAGCGGAACCTGCCCTTCGGCGCGACGGTGCCGCCGGTGTGCCTGGTCGCGCACGCCGAGGGCGACGCCGGGGTGCTGCCCGTCGGGGACGGTCGGGCGATCCGCTTCCCGCTGCGCCCGTTCCTCGGGATCATGGGCGTGGCGGCGGCCACCGACCATCCGGTGCACTCGGTGCCGCCCGGGCGCCACGGCGGGAACCTGGACATCCGCCACCTCGGGGTCGGAGCCCGTCTCTACCTGCCGGTGCAGGTTCCGGACGCGTTGTTCTACGTCGGCGACCCGCATTTCGCCCAGGGCGACGGCGAGGTGGCGCTGACCGCGTTCGAGGCGCCGCTGCGGGCGCTGCTGCGGCTGACCGTGCACGCCGACGACGCGGTGAGCCGCACCGCCCGCGCGCTGTCCGCGCCCTGGGCGGGCACGGACGCGCTGCACATCGTCGCCGGTCTCGACCCGGATCTCGGCGAGGCGATGCGGGAGGCGACCCGCAACGCGGTGGCGTTCCTGCGCGAGCGGTACGCCCTGCCCGCGCCGGTGGCCCTCGCCTACCTGTCCGCGGCCGGGGACTTCGCCGTCAGCCAGGTTGTCGACCAGGTCATGGGCGTGCACTGCTGCATCCGCAGGGCCGACCTGCACGGCGTCGACCCCACGCCGCCGCCCTTCGACGACGGGTTCCCGCCCGGCGATCCGCTCATCGTGACGACGGACGCCGTCCTCACGCACGGGTGATCTCGTCGGCGGGCGATCGTTGGTAAGAGGGTCGCGGCGGCGGCGCAGCGGATACCCTCGGTACCTGAGTCGTGTCGTGGGTGGCGCGGGGCGAGCGCGGCCAGTCGGCACGCTCCCGCCTCCCGCGGGCGCGGCGGCGGCGCGAGCGCGGAGGGTGGTCCCGGTGACAATGGCGGGGCGGGTGGAGGTTCCGTTGCTGCGCCGGCTGGTCGGGCAGGCGCTGCGCCGCCGGCGGCTGGCCCAGGGGCGCACGCTACGTGATGTCGCGGATGCCGCACGGGTGTCGATGCCCTACCTGTCCGAGATCGAGCGGGGTCTCAAGGAGGCGTCCTCGGAGGTCCTCGCGGCGATCTGCCGGGCTTTGCACGTGCGCCTGGCCGACCTGCTGGACGAGGTCCGCCAGGAACTGGCCCGGATCGAGCCGGAGATCGTCCCCGCCGGGGTGCCCGTGGCTCCCCCGGCCCGCGGGGCCGCAGGCACGGGTGTGGCGGGCCGGACGGCCGCCGGCGCCTCGTTCGCTGCCGACGACGGGGTGGTCCCGCCACGGGCCGCCGCCGGTTTCCTCGGCGAGCCCCGGCGCCGCACCGCCGCCGTGGTTGGTGAGTCCGGCCTCCAGGCCGCTCCCACCGGCGCGCTGGTCATCAGCCCGCTCGTGGGGCCGCACGCCGGCGGCGCCGTGACGGGCGGTGTGTGGCTCGGAGGCGCGACCGCCGGCGGCCCGATGACGGCCGGTCCGCGGACCGTCGGCAGCGTGCGTGTGCTCGAGGCGCCGGCGGACCTCGGCCGCTGCGCGCGTTACCAGGCGGTGCTCGGCATCGGCCGTGTGGTCGTTCCCGCCGGGCCGCGAAGCCCCGGCACGCGAGCCGTCGGCACGTGGGTCGACGGCACGTGGGTCGACGGCACGTGGCCGGGCATGGCCGGGTCGGCCGCCGGGCGGACCAGGGCCCTCGGGCGGCGGCGGGGCCGCGCGAGCTGGCGGCCCGGGGACCTCAGCCGCCGGGCGGCGCGGACGGCGGCGTCACCAGCGCGCGTTTGAGGACCTTGCCGGCGGCGGTCATCGGCAGCTGGTCGCGGAACTCGACGAGCCGCGGGTACTTGTGGCCGGCCATCGTCCGCCGGCACCACGCCACGATGTCCTCCTCGGTCTCGGTCGCGCCCGGGCGGCGCACGACGAACGCCTTGACCTCCTGGCCGTGGCTCTCGTGCGGCACCCCGACGACAGCTGCCAGGCTGATCCCCGGATGGGTCAGCAGCACCTCCTCGACCTCCCGCGGATACACGTTGAAACCGCCCCTGATGATCATCTCCTTGATGCGGTCGACGAGGTAGAGATAGCCCTCGGCGTCGAGTCGTCCGATGTCGCCGGTGTGGAACCAGCCGCGGGCGTCGATCGCCTCCGCCGTGCCCGCGGGATCGTCGAGGTAGGAACGCATCACGTTGTGCCCGCGGATCAGGATCTCCCCCGGCTCCCCGTCGCCCGCCGGCGTGCCGTCCTCGCGGACGATCCGCACCTCCACCCCCCACACGGGCAGTCCCACCGAGCCGATCCGCCGCGGCCGGTCGAGGCGGTTGAACGTGCTCACCGGGCTGGTCTCGGACAGCCCGTACCCCTCCACGATCGCGACGCCGAACCGATGCTCGACGTCGCGGAGCAGCTCGGCGGGCATCGGCGCGCCGCCGCAGACGCTGATCCGCAGGTTTCCCGCGATGCGGGCCATGTCCTGATCCTCCGCGGAGGACACCTGGCGCAGCAGCGCCCAGTACATCGTCGGGACGCCGGCGAAGAAGGTGATGGCGGCGCGTTCCATCGTGGCCAGTGCCGCCTCGGGCTCGAACCGGGGCAGCAGGTGCAGCGTCGCCCCGCTGAGCAGTCCCGCGTTGAGATGGACGGTCTGACCGAAGGAGTGGAACAGCGGCAGGCAGACCAGATGCGCGTCGTGCGCCGCCGCCTGGAACACGCGGGTGCACACCTGCGCGTTGAGGACCATGTTGCTGTGGGTGAGCTGCGCCCCCTTGGGGCGCCCCGTGGTGCCGCTGGTGTAAAGCACGACGGCGATGTCGTCCTCGCGGGTCACGACGGTCTCGAACGCGGGGTCGGCGGAGGCCTCGCGGACGAACGCGGCTAGCGTCGGCCAGCCGGCCCGGCCCGGATCGCCGATCGCCGCCGGGCCGCCGCTCGGGCCGGCGGCGCCACCGGCCGCATCGCCGCCGGGACCACCGGCGTCCGCCCCGGCCAGGTCGCGGAGGGGATCGCCGGTGATCAGGACGAACAGCTCACAGCCGGGCACCGCGGTGAAGGCCGCGAACCCGGACTCGCCCAGCGGCGACGCGCCGGTGCCCTCGAAGCAGAACAGTGCCCGCGCGGCCGAGTTCTCCAGGTGGTAGACGATCTCGGCGCGGGTGAGCAGCACGCTGAGCGGCACGATGGTCGCCCCGGCCTTGAGGATGCCGTAGTAGACGATCGGGAAGTCGGGCAGGTTGGGGCAGGCGAGGGCCACCCGGTCGCCCGGACCGATGCCGAGGGCGGCGAGGGCGGCGGCGACCCGGCTGGCGGCCGCGTTGAGCCGCGCGTAGGTCAGCCGCCGCCCGCCCAGCACGACGGCGTCGCGGTCCGGCAGGTCGCGGGCGGTGGACTCGAGCACGACGGCGAGGTTGAGCACACGCACCCCCTCCGCTGGCCCGGCCGATCGGGTCAGCGCAGCGACAGGGACAACGACGGAGCGTGGTTAAGGATGTTCTGAAGGCGCTCCCGTAGCAAGGCCGACGGTTCCAGGCCCAGCTCGCGGTCCAGGCGCTCCCGGACGCCGTAGTAGACCTCGACGGCCTCGGCCTGCCGGCCGCAGCGGTAGAGGGCCAGCATCAGCAGGTCGATGATCCTCTCCCGCCAGGGATGCGCCGAGCTCATCCGCCGCAGGACCCCGACCACATGGGCGGGATCCCCGTACTCGACGTCGAACCCCAGGCTGTCCTCGAGGGCGCCGAGATACTCCTCCTCCATCTGGAGGATGCGCCGACCACCTTGGCCTGGGTCTGACGACCCAGGTCGCGACCGACCCGTTCTTCGACCCGAATGGGTCCCGGGCGCTCTACAGCGCCTGTTCCCTACCAAGGAGGAGTTCGTCAGCGAGGACGGCGTGGCCATCGCCTTCACCAACCTCCACCGCACCTTCTTCGGCGAACGCGCGGAGATCGCCCTCGACGGCGAGCCCGCGCACACCTCCTGCGTCGCGTTCGGGCTCGAACGCTGGCTGCACGTGCTCGGCGGGCGCTTCGCCGGCGACTGGGACGCGGCGCACGCCGCCGTCACCTCCTTCGACTCGCCCGGCAGCGCACCATGACCGGCGGGTTCGTGATGCCCGCCGAGTGGGAGCCGCACGAGGCGTGCCTGCTGGCCTGGCCAACGCGGGCGGCACCGTGGGGTGGCGAGGACGTCCTCGCCGACGTCGAGCGTGAGTACGCGGCGATCGTGCGTGCCGTCGCCCGCTTCGAGCCGGTGACGCTCGTTGTCCCACCCGGGTCGGCCGCCCGGGTGCGCGCCGCCTGTGAGGTGCCGGTGGACGTCCACGAGATCCCGATGGACGACTCGTGGCTGCGAGCCTGCGGCCCGATCGTCGTACACGGGCCCGACGGGCGGGTGGGCGTCGACTTCCGCTTCAACTCCTTCGGCGAGCGCTTCCACCCCTACGACCAGGACGACCTCGTCGCGCGTCGGCTCCTGCCGGCGCTGGGTCTGCCCCGCCGGGCTTCCACGATGGTGTTGGAGGGCGGCGCGATCAGCGTCGACGGCCAGGGCACGCTGCTCGCCACCGAGCAGTGTGTGTTGGCCGCCAACCGCAACCCGCGGCTGGACCGGCACGACGTGGAGGCCGAGCTGCGCGCGCTGCTCGGCGTGACCACGGTGGTGTGGCTGCCCTACGGCCACCTCGCCGGGGAGACCGACGGGCACATCGACCACGTCTGCCAGTTCACCGGACCGGCACGGGTCGTCGTCGAGGCCGCCGTGGCCGGTCGTCCGGACCATCCGCGGCTGCGGGCCAACCGGGCGGTGCTGGAGGCGTCGACCGACGCCGCCGGACGGCTGTTCGAGATCCACGAGCTGCCGCCACAGCAGCGCATCCACCTGCACGGACGGGACGCCGTCGTCAACTACGTGAATTCTACATCGCGGGCGGCGGGGTGATCCTGCCGCTGGCGGGCACGGCCGCCGACGACGACGCCCTGGCCGCCGCCGCCCGCGCGTATCCCGACCACGAGATCGTCGGCGTGCCAGCGCGGGCGCTCGCCCTGGGCGACGGCGGCGTGCACTGCATCACCCGGCAGCTGCCCGCGGCCCGTTCGACCGCCAGGCCCCCGGCGCCCGGCCGCGGGCCCCACTGACTGCGCCGTACCCGACCGACCGCCCGCCACCCGGAGGTCAACCGTGCCCACCGCGCGCCTACGGCACTTCGTCGCCACGCAGCAGGAGACGCCGTACGCCGTCCTCGACGTCGATCACGCCCTGACCGCCCACGACCGGCTGGTGTCCTGCCTGGACGCGGCGGTGCAATTCTCCCTCAAGGCCCAGCCCGACCCGACGTTGCTCGCCGCGCCGGTGCGGCGCGGCGCCGGCCTCGACGTCGCCTCCCCCCGGGAGATCGACCTGGCGCTGGCCGCCGGCTGCCCGCCCACGCTGATCTCCCACGGCAATCCGGTGCGCGATCCCGCCGAGATCCGCCATGCGTGGGACCGGGGGGTGCGGACCTTCGCGGTGGACAGCGCGGCCGAGGTGCGCCGCCTGGCACGCGACGCGCCCGGTGCCACGGTCGTGCTGCGGCTCGCCCATGGCGGGGCGGGCAGCGACTGGCCGATGTCGGGCCGGTTCGGCGTCGGCCCCGGGCAGGCCGTCCCCCTCGCGCTCGACGCGGCGGCCGCGGACTCACCATCGCCGGCCTGACCTGGCACGTCGGCAGCCAGCAGCGTGACCCGCGGCAGTGGGACGTGGCGCTCGCGGCCGCGGCGAAGGTGTGGACGGGCATGTGTGAGGCGGGACTCGCGGTGTCGGTGCTCAACCTCGGCGGCGGGCTGCCGGGTTCCTACCGCGAACCCGCCCCGCGGTCGAGGCCTACGGGCGCGTCATCGGTCAGGCGGTGCGGCGTCACTTCGGCGCCACTGATCTCCCGCACCTGGTCATCGAGCCCGGACGCGGCCTCGTCGCCGACGCCGGCGTGACCGTCAGCCGGGTCAGGGCGGTGCTGCCTCGCGAGGACGGCGTGACCTACGTCGTGCTCGACGCGGGAATCTGGAACGCCGGTCTCGTCGAGACCCTCGGCGGCATCGAGTACCGGGTGACCGCGCCCGATCATCCCCCGGACGCCCCGACCCGGCCGGTCACCCTCTGCGGGCCGACCTGCGACAGTCTCGACCGTCTCATCGCCCGCGAGCCCTACCGCCTGCCCCGCGCCCTGACCGACGGGGACCGGATGGCGATCTGGTCCACCGGCGCCTACGCCACCACCCTCGCCTCCGTCGACTTCAACGGCCTGCCCGCGCTCGCGCTGCACACCCTCGCGCCCGCAGGCTGAGCCACCCACCCAGCCCAGGAATGCCGCCCACCGCCTACAGCCATCCGCCCTTGCCTGCGCAGCGCCATCACCTAGATGCACCACGCACCGAAGAAGATACCTTTAACGCGATCCGGACGATTGGTGCACGGATGCCGACGGGCGAGGGGGTTCGCGTGGGCGCGAGGAACGACCGGTGGCCTGCCGGGAACATGGCCTGGACCCGGCAGACACGCCGGCGCGAGCCGGTCGACCTCAGAACCGACCAGGCGCACACCGCCCGGATGTACGACTACCTGCTGGGCGGCAAGGACAACTTCCCCGCCGACCGGGAGGCCGCCGAGCAGGCCATCGCCGGCGCGCCGTACCTGCGGACCACCGCGCGGGAGAACCGGGCGTTCATGCACCGCGCGGTCCGCCACCTGGCCGAGCAGCAGGGGATCCGCCAGTTCCTCGACATCGGCACCGGCATCCCCACCAGCCCGAACCTGCACGAGGTCGCGCAGGCCGCCGCCCCCGACGCCCGCGTCGTCTACACCGACAACGACCCGATCGTGCTCACCCACGCCCGCGCGCTGCTCGGCGGCAGCGCGGCGGGCCGCACCGCCTACCTCGAGGCGGACCTGGGCGACGTCGACACGATCCTCGACTCCGCCGAGCTGCGCGACACCCTGGACCTTTCCCGCCCCGTCGCCGTGTCCGTCATCGCGATCCTGCACTTCCTGCCAGACCCGGACGCCGCGTACGACATCGTCCGCCGGCTCGTCGCTCCCCTGCCCGCCGGCAGCTGCCTCACCATCAGCCACGCCACCGCCGACTTCGACCCGACCATGGAGGAGCAGGCCGCCCGCAGCTACCGCGCCCGCGGCATCCCCGTACGGCTGCGCAGCCGCGACGAGATCGCACCGTTCTTCGCGGGCTTCGACCTCGTCGCCCCTGGCATCCAGTCGGTGCACCGCTGGCGTCCGGACGACAACGCGAGCGCCGCCATCCCCGACGGTCAGGTCAACGTCTACGGCGCCGTCGGCAGCAAGCGCTGACGCCGTAGACCGCCCTCGGCATCCTGGCCTCGGCGATCCCGACGAGACTCTCCCGGCGACGGCGCCGTCAGGGATGGTTGCCGTCGGCCGACGGAGCGCGTCGCTCCCCCGCGCTGGTCGGCGCGCCCGCACGGTAGCCGGATCCCCGGCTACCCGCTGGTCCCCTGTTACCGTGCCGCGGGGTTCGTTCAGGCGAAGAAGGTGGTCGGACGTGGCCGAAGAGATCGCCCGCGGTGTGGGACCGGATCGGATCGACATCGCCTACGAGCGTCTCGGTGACCTGGCGGCGCCGCCGGTGGTGCTGATGATGGGCGGCGGCGCCCAGATGATCAACTGGCCTGACGAGTTCTGCGCCATGCTGGTCGACAGCGGGATGCAGGTCGTCCGGTTCGACAACCGGGACGTCGGGCGGTCCACGCACCTCACCGACGCCCCCGCGCCGGACCTGCCGGCGGCGCTCGCCGGCGACTGCTCGTCGGCGTCGTACACGCTGTCGGACATGGCGGCGGACACGGTCGGCCTGCTGGGCGCGCTCGGCATCGACGCCGCCCATCTGGTCGGCGCCTCGCTCGGCGGCATGGTCGCCCAGACGGTGGCGCTCGAGTATCGCCTCCGAGTGCGCTCGCTCACGTCGATGATGTCGACGACCGGGGACCGCGCGGTGGGCCAGCCGGACCCGGCGGTCATCGGCGCTCTCGGCACGCCGCCCACGGACCGCTCCGGCTTCGTCGCGTGGCAGGTGCGAGCGATGCGGGCCGTCGCCTCCCCGGGTTTCCCGTTCGAGGAGGAGGCGGTCGCCGAGCGGGCCGGGCGTGCCTACGACCGAGGCCATGACCCGGTCGGCATCCTGCGTCAGTCCGTCGCGGTGCTCGCCTCCGGGGACCGCACCGTCCCGCTGCGGGGGTTGCGGACACCCAGCCTGGTGATCCACGGCGCCGCGGACGTGATGTGCGACGTGAGCGGCGGCCGCGCGACAGCCGATGCCATCCCGCGCTCCGAGCTGGCGGTCTTCGACGGGATGGGCCACAGCCTCCCCCGGGCCCTGTGGCCCGCGTTCACCGAGCGCATCACCGCGCTCGTCCGCCGCGCCGAACCCATCGCCACCGCCATGGCCTGACCCCGCGGGGCCGCGCCAGCCAACCGGTTGTGCCGCCGGGACGCGCTGGGGCTCACCACCACCATCCCGTCGACGACCTCAATGCCGGCGCACGCGGCCATCACCACCGCCGGCAGGCCGTGGCCGTCCAGCAGCAGGAAGCCGGTCTCGCGACACGCCCGGTCGACCACCGTCGCGATCGACCGGCGCATGGCGGGCTCGCCGGACCACCAGCCGGCCAGATCGACCGACGCGTCGTGCACGGACGCGGCCCGCCGGCCGAACCCGCCGGGCACCCCCGCCGCCCCCGCCCTCGCCGCCGTCCTGAGCGGACAGGCCAGCCTCCACCTACGGTCGGCGCGGCGGCCACGAGCCCCACCAGCAGCCATTCGCCGGGCCCCACCTTCAGCGCCGCCGATTGGAGGCCGCCCATCAGGGATTTCCCTGATGACGGTCCTCCGTCCATCCGGGACCCGAGCGGGCGATCTTCACCCAGGCGGGTAGGCTTCTGCGCGCAAACACACACGTGCGTGCACGCCGGTGACGCGTCTCCGGGGGCGGAGTGGATTCTTGAAGGCGAACGAAACCACGCTGGGCAAGCTTCTCCAGGGCCAGTGCCAGTATCTCGTCCCGCTCTATCAACGGCCTTACAGCTGGGAGCGCCCGAACCTCCGACAGCTGTGGGCCGACATCACGGGCGTCGCCGCCGCCGGCCCCACGGCGAACCACTTCCTGGGGTCGCTGTTCCTGGCTCCGAGCCCGTCCATGACCCCGGCCGGAGTTGCCGTCTGGCTGGTCGTGGACGGCCAGCAGCGCCTCACCACCCTCAGCATTCTTCTCAGCGCGCTTCGGGATCACGCCCGCGAGAACGACAACAATTCCCTGCTCGCCGAGAAGATCGACGACCTGTACCTGCTCAACAAGTACGCGTCGGGAAGTGAACGCTACAAGCTGCTGCCGACACGGACCGACCGAGCGGCCTGGACGGCGATCGTGGAGCGGTCCCCCGACGCGGGCGGGAAGGCCGGCGTCGGCGATGCGTACCGATACTTCCGCAAGGAGCTCTCCGCCCTCTCGGACGCGGACGAGCCGATGCTCAGCGCCGATCGCATCGAGCAGGCCGTCGTCGGCCAGCTGGCGGTGGTGGAGATCGCGGCTCATCCCGACGACGACGTGTACCGGATCTTCGAATCGCTCAATCACACCGGCCGCCGCCTCACCCAGGCGGACCTGCTGCGCAACTACCTGTTCATGCGGCTTCCCACCCGCGCGGACCTGGTCTACGACTGGCGCTGGTTCCCTCTGCAGGATCTGCTCGGCGACAAGCTCGAGGATCTCGTCTGGCTTGATCTCGTCCTGCGCGGCGACGACCGTGCCACGAAGGAGGCCGTGTATCAGTCGCAGCGCCAGTTCCTCGAGACCCTGCCGGACGAGGACGCGATCGAAGGGTGGATCGCCGAGCTACATGAAAAGGCACTGCTGTTCAGCCGGATCCTCGACCCAGCCCTGGAACCGGACCCGGGCCTGCGGCGCGCACTGGACCGGCTGCACCGTTGGGGTGCCGACGTCGTGCGCCCGATCGCCCTGCACATCCTGATCGCCCACGCCGCCCACCAGGTCGACGCGGCCCAGGCGGCGGACGCGCTGCGGGTGGTGGAAAGCTACCTGGTCCGCCGGATGCTGGTGGGCATCGCGAGCGCCAACAGCAACCGGATACTCATGTCGCTCGTCAAGGAGCTGGGAGGCCGTTCACCCACCGCGGCCGCCATCACCAGGGCCCTGTCCGGCCCGCGCAAGAAGTTCCCCGACGACCGGCACGTCCGGGAGGCCGTCCTGGTCAATCCCTTCTACTGGACCGGCCGGGGCGGCCAGCGCACCTTCGTCCTGCGCTGCCTGGAGGAGGACTTCGAGCACCTCGAGCCCGTCGACTGGGACGGTCGGGCGAAGCTCACCATCGAGCACGTTCTCCCCCAGTCCCTGGCCAAACAGGGCTGGAAGGAGACGATGGAAGCCGGCCTGCGCGAGGGCGAGTCCCGCGACGAACTGCATCGTGCCCTCGTCCACACCCTCGGCAATCTCACCCTCACCGCCTACAACCAGAAACTCTCCGACCACGAGTTCGGCGCGAAGAAACAGATGCTGGCGGACAGCGGGCTTGCCATGAACAGGGAGATCGCAGGCCAGACCCGCTGGGGACGGGAGGAGATCCAGGGTCGGGGACGTGGCCTCGCCGAACGCATCATCCGCATCTGGCCGGGCCCGGACGACTCCGTCTCCCCACCCCCGCCGGACCAGCGCTGGACCTTGCTGACCAGGGTTCTTGCCTCGATCCCGGCGGGCCGCTGGACGAGCTACTCCGATGTCGCCGAGGTCATCGGTTCGCATGCGGTCGCCGTCGGCGGGAAACTCGCCTCGGATCGGATCCCGAACGCACATCGGGTGCTGCTCCTCACCGGCGCGATCTCGCCCGACTTCCGGTGGCCCGATCCCGACCGCACGGACAGCCCGAGGGACGTCCTGACCGCGGAAGGCGTCATCTTCAGCGGCTCGGGGAAGGCCCTCGCCCGCCAACGCATGACGGCCGCCGAACTCGCCGCCGCCGCCGACCTGGAGGCGCCGGAGGGCGAGGGGGACGCCATCTCCGTCGGTCAGGACGACGCGGGTCCGCGCGACGCGTGGCCCCGGGCGCGGCTCCAGTCGTCCGACGGCACTTCGGGCCACCGGGCATCGGGAGGCTCGGTCACCCTCGCCTACGCGGAGCGGGTCCGCGGCTGCCTGGTGGGTGGGGCGCTGGGCGACGCTCTCGGTGCCGCCGTCGAGTTCCTGTCGTTGGACAGGATCCGCGAGGTCCACGGGTCGGCCGGGGTCACCGGTCTCACCGCCGCCTATGGGGTGCACGCGCCCCTCACCGATGACACGCAGATGACGATGTTCACCGTCGACGGCCTGATCCGCGCGTCCGTGCGGAGCCGGTCGAAGGGTCTGGTGCATCCGCCATCGGTGCTCTGGCACGCGTATCGGCGCTGGTTGACCAGCCAGCAACAGCCGGCGCCGCCCGCCGACGCACAGGGGTGGCTGGCCGCACAGCCGATCCTGTACACGCGGCGCGCGCCGGGCTCCGCCTGCCTGTCCGGGCTGGACCGTGCACAGATGGGAACCCTGGACGCACCGTCGAACCCGGACAGCAAGGGATGCGGCGCCGTCATGCGGTCGGCACCGTTCGGCCTGCTGCGCCGGGCGCCGGAGGCATCCTGGGACCTCGCGGTGGAGTGCGCGGTCCTCACCCACGGGCACCCCACCGGCTACCTCGCGGCAGGCGCGCTCGCCTGGATCATCGCCATGCTCGTCGACGGCGCGTCCCTCACCGAGGCGGCGGAGTCGTCCCTGGTCCGCGTCTCGGCGCGTCCTGACGGCAGGGAGCTCGCCGCCGCGCTGCAGGCCGCGCTGGGCGCGGCGGAGGGAGGCGCGCCCTCGGCGGAGCAGGTGGAACGGCTCGGTGCCGGATGGGTGGCGGAGGAGGCGCTGGCCATCGCGCTGTACTGCGCGCTGGCCGCCCAGCACGATCCCGCTGCGGCGCTGCTTGCCTCGGTCAACCATTCCGGGGACAGCGACTCCACCGGCGCGATCTGCGGCAACCTGGTCGGCGCCGCCCTCGGCGAGGCGGCGTTGCCGGCCGGCTGGATCGCACAGCTCGAGGGCCACGCCCTTGTGGCGCAGCTGGCGGCGGACCTGGTGACGGAGATCGAACACCCCGGCTCCGTCTCGGACGACTTCGGGGCCGCGTCGGCGGACTGGTTCGCCCGCTATCCCGGCGTGTAGCCGGCACCTGCCAGTGCCACGTCCGGGGGCGGGACTGCCGGGCGAGGACGGCGGCCTACCTGCGTGGCGGCCGGGGCAGGCCGAGATGGTCGCGCAGGGTGCGGCCGGTGTAGGCGGAGCGGAACAGGCCGCGGCGGCGCAGTTCGGGGATCACGTGCTCGACGAAGGTCTCCAGACCGGACGGGAAGACGTCGAAGTTGAGGTTGAACCCGTCGGCCGCGCGGCTGTGGAACCAGTGCTCGATGCTGTCGACGACCTGCTCCGGGGAGCCGACGACCTGCCGGTGGCCCCCACCGTTGCTGAGCAGGAGCTCGCGCACGGTGTACCCGCGTTCGCGGGCGAGGTTCACGGTCGCCTCCAGGAAGCCTCGCGATCCGGTGAACTGGCCCGCGTCGCCGAGCAGGTCGTAGGGAAGCTCCCGGTCGAGGGGCAGGTCCGCGGGATCCAGGCCGAGCTGCGCGGCGAGCCGGGGCAGTTCGAGGTCGAAGGGGAACAGCTCGTCGAGCGCGTCCTTGCGGGCCCATGCCTCCGCCTCGGTGGACCCGACGACGGGAAACAGCCCGGGCAGGACGACGAGATGACCGGGGTCGCGGCCGAAGGCCCGCGCCCGGTTCTTCATGTCCGCGTAGAACGCCTGGGCGGCGCCATGGGTGGTCTGGGCGGTGAAGACGACCTCGGCGACGCGGGCCGCGAACCGCTTGCCGACCTCGGACGACCCGGCCTGCACCAGCACCGGACGACCCTGTGGGGAGCGCGGCACGTTCAGCGGGCCGCGCACGGCGAAGTGCTCGCCCCGGTGGTGGATCGGGCGCACACCGGCCGGGTCCATGAACGCCACGGCGTCCCGCTTCCCGGTGATCGCGTCGTCGTCCCAGCTGTCCCAGAGCCCGGTGAGGACGTCGACGAACTCCTCCGCCCGGGCGTAGCGGGCGTCGTGGTCGGGGACCACGTCGAGGCCGAAGTTCGCGGCCGCCCGCGGCGAGTAGGAGGTGACGACGTTGAGCGCGGCGCGGCCTCGGCTGAGGTGGTCGAGGGACGCGAACCGGCGGGCGAGGTTGAACGGGTCGTTGAAGGTGGTCGACGCCGTGCCGATGAGGCCGACGTGCTCGGTCTCCCGGGCGAGCGCGGCGAGCAGGACGGTGGGTTCCAGCGCCTGCCATGGCTTTTCGGCCGGTTCGGAGAGCAGCGCGACCCCGTCCGAGAGGAAGACGGCGTCGAAGGTGCCACGCTCGGCCAGGCGGGCGATGGTCGAGAAGTAGTCGATGTCGAGGAACCACCGGGGGTCGTCCTGGAACCGCCAGGCGCCCGGGTGCTTGCCCGCGTCGAGGATGTTGACGTTGAGATGCAGCTCGCGCTCGTACGCGGTCATCGCCGTTCGGTCTCCTTCGGTACGACCGTCCTCGGCACGACCGTCCTCGGCACGACCGTCGACGCGGACCGCGCCCGCACCGGGAGCGGTGCGGCCCGCGGCGGCTGGGTCTGGTCGGCGACCGCTGGCTCGGCCTCGGGATCGGTGCTGACTCCGATCTCGGCGAGCAGGGTGCGGCGCAGAGCCTCGAACGCCGGTCCGCCGCGGGTGCGGGGGCGGGGCAGGTCGACCACCGCGTCGAGGCTCTTGTGGCCCGAGCGCAGCACGGCGACCCGGTCGGCGAGCAGGATCGCCTCGTCGATGTCGTGCGTGACCAGCAGCACAGACGGGTTGTGCCGGGCGCAGAGCTGGGCGACCAGGGCATGCATGCGGATCCGGGTCAGCGCGTCGAGGGCGGCGAACGGCTCGTCGAGCAGGAGCAGTCGGGGCTCCCGGATCAGCGCGCGGGCGAGCGCCACCCGCTGGGCCTCGCCGCCGGACAACGTGCGGGGCCAGTCGTCGGCGTGGCTGGCCAGGCCCACCTCGGCGAGCGCGGCCTCGGCGGCGGCCCGCGAGGCGAGGGCGCGCGACCGGCCGAGGACGACGTTCTTCCACACCTGCATGGACGGGACGAGCCGCGGCTCCTGGAACACCACCGAGCGGGCCGAGGGGACCCGAACGATGCCGTGGTCGACGGTCTCCAGCTCGCAGAGGATCTTCAGCAGGGTGCTCTTGCCGCTGCCGGACGCGCCAAGCAGCGCGACGAACTCGCCGGGGGCGATGTCCAGGTCGAAGTCGACGAGGACGTCCTTGGCACCGAACGACTTCGCCGCCCCCCGGATGTGGACGGCCCCGCTGTCGACCGGCTTCATTCCGACCGGGGCGACCGTGCGCGTGCTCATCTGCCCACCACCGTCGCTCGCCAGGGCAGCAGCGTCCGTTCCAACAGCCGGACGAACAGGTCGATGAACAGTCCGAGCACCGTGTAGACGAACAGCAGGGCGAGGATGAGGTCGTTGCGGAACGCCTCCTGGGCGTTCGCGACAAGGTAGCCGAGGCCGGAGTCGGCGTTGATCTGCTCGGCCGCGATGAGGGCGAGGATCGACACGCCCATCGAGAACCGCAGCCCGACCAGGATTCCCGGCATCGCGTTGGGGATGATGAGCCGCCGGGTCAGGGCGAGGCCGCGCAGCCCGAAGACCCGGGCCGCCTCGATCAGCTTCGGATCGATGGCCCGGACCGCCGCGTAGGTGTTGAGGTAGATCGGGAAGACGCAGGCGAAGGCGATCAGCGCGATCTTCGCGGTCTCGCCGATCCCGAACCACACGACGATGAGCGGCGTGACGGCCAGGAACGGGACCATCCGGACCATCTGCATCGAGGAGTCGAGCAGTTCCTCGCCCAGCCGGCTCAGGCCGGTCGTCAGCCCGAAGACCAGCCCTACGGCGAGGCCGAACGCGAGGCCCACCCCGGCGCGGCGCAGGGAGATGGACAGCGCGTCCTGCAGCTGATGGGTGGAGATCAGGTGGCCGAAGGCGTCGACGACGGTCGGCGGCGAGTCGAGGATCTTCGCCGGGATGAGCCCGGTCGCGGATCCGGCCGCCCATGCCGCCAGGACGAGGAGGGGCACCAGCACGCGCAGCGCGCGGCGCAGGACACGCGGGCGCACGCGGGTCCGCGGGCGTCCCGGCGGCGGCGCCACCCGGCTCAGGTCCCGGACGCCGGACGCCGGATCCTCGGACGCCGGATCCTCGGACGCCGGGACATCCGACGCCGGAATCTCGGGCGTCGAGACCTCCGACGCCACGGCCTCGGACGCCGGGACATCGGAGGAGAGCGTCGGAGACGGCACGCCCGCCCCGGGGAGCGGGCGCGCCAGCGGTGATGGTGAGTTCACCGCGACGGATTTGGAAGACATTGCCTACCTCGACGTGAGATCCGGGAACGGAGAGAAGAGAAGAAGCGCCGGCGACGCCCGCGGGCGGTGGGCGGGCCGCCGCCGGCGGGCAGTCAGCTGGTCGCCCGAGGAATCCCGTTGACCGCGTTCCCGGCGGAGATGACCGAATTGAACGACTGGTCGTACTGGGCGCTCACATCGACCTTGCTCTTGATGACGCCCCCCTCCACGAGGAGGTCCGCCAGCGCCTGTTCCTTCGCGATGATGTCCGGAGTCGTCGGGACAAGGTAGCTGCCGGCGTACTTCGCCTCCTCCAGCGAGTACTTCGCCGGCACGTTGCTCACCGACTCCGACTGCTTCGCGACCGCCGGCAGGTTCTTGGCGTACCAGGCGTAGAACTTCGTCAGCCGGGTGAGGACGTCGGCGAACGCCGCGCGCTTCGCCGGATCCTTCAGCGCCTTCGTGCTGGCGACGAACGCGTTCAGCCCGGGCAGGCCGATGTCGTTCTGCGTGGCGATGACCCGGGCCTTGCCCTCGGCGAGGAAGGGCACCGCCACCCCGGCCGAGGTGCTCAGCACATCGGTGGCTCCCGCGGCGAAGGTACTGCCCTGGGTGGCCGCCTGGATGACGATCGGCTTCACGTCGGCGGGAGTGAGGCCGGCCTTTTTCAGGTCGAGCAGGTACTGCGCCTGGATGTTGCCGCCGTTGTTGTAGGCGAACCGCTTGCCCCTGAGGTCGTCGAGGCTGGTGATGCCCGACGACGTTGTCGCGATCGTCTGGTAGAGCGGGTGGGTGGTGGCGAGCACGCCGATGGTCTTCGCGGGGGCGTTGTCCGCCGTCCAGGGTGTGGAGCTGTTCGCGTTGGCCAGGGTGACCGAGACGTCACCGAAGTTCGCGCCGGCGTCGATCGCGCCGGCGAGCAGCGCGGTCATCATCGGAGCCGGCCCGGCGAACGTCGACCAGGAGACCTTGTACGGCGTGTCGTCGAAGACGCCCGACAGCTTGATCTGGGCGGCCTCGCTGGCGGTGATCTGGCCGAGTTTGAGGGTCACCTTGCTCAGGTCGGGTGCCGCGGTCGCGGATCCACCGGATCCGGAGGAGTGTGATCCTCCCGAACTGGAGCAGGCCGCGAGAGTGAGAACGAGAGCGACGACGGCGGCGACGGCGGTGACGGCGCCACGTCTGCGGCGGGTGAGCATTCGGATGGAGCCCTGCACGGTCTTTTCCTCCGATGGGCGAAAATGCTGGGTGGAGATGTCTGCTGGTGCGCGGAGGCCGGGGCAGGGCCGACGGGGGCGGTCCGGGTGGCGGCGGTCGCGGTGGGCTGCTGGCCTGTCGTGCGGCTGCTGGCCTGTCGTGCGGCTGCGCCGCGGGCGAGCGGGTTCGTCCGGCGGGGATCGGCGGCGGGGGCTACCGGAAGCGCCGGAAGGGGACGGTGTCGTCCTGGCGCAGTTCGGCGACAAGGCCCAGCTCCCAGGCCAGGTAACGGCGAAATCCCTCCTTCTGGCGCTCGGGGTCGGTCTCGCGCCAGCCGTGCGGGACCGCGTCGTCGGCTGGGTGCAGGAGGCGCTCCTCCCCCGTGGCGAGCGCAAGCCCGGCGTCGACCCAGGCCGCGGTTCCCCCGGCCAGGGCGGTGACCGGCCGGTCGGTGGCCGCCGTGAGGTCGCGCACGGCGAGTCGGGCGAGCACCCCGTCGGGGGAGGTCAGCGTGATGGCTCCGGCGCCGGGCAGGTCCGCCGCGCTGTCGGCCAGCCGGGCGCGAATCGCGAAGACCGCGCCGGGGATGTGCCCCGCGCCGTAGTCGGGGCTCGGCGCCAGGTCGACGACGACGGGAGGCGTGGCCGAGGCGAGGGCGTCTCGCAGCGCGAGCGGATCGGTGGACGGGACGTCGGTCAGACCGAGGACGGTCGGCACGTCGGGACCGGTCGCGCGCTCCCCGCCGGCCTCGGCGATGCTCGTCACGAACACCTCGCCCCACCCGAGCTGCTCCAGCCACGACGCGGTCACCGTCGCCCGCACCAGGTCGGGATCGTCGAGCAGCACGATCCGCGCATGGTGGGTGCCGGCGAACCGGAAGATCCACGGGGCGACCTCCCAGCTCGGCGCCGACCGCGACCCGGGCAGGTGTCCCGCGGTGAACTCCTCGGGAGTGCGGACGTCGAGCAGGTACAGCGAGCGCCGCTCGCGCTCCTCGCGGAACTGGCGGAGCGTCGCCCCGTCGATCGCGCGGACCCCGAAGCGCTCGGCGACCCCCCGGGCGCGGGCGCGGGCCCTGTCGAGGGCCGCCGGCGACGGCGGCGGGGCGGCGGAGACCGTGCCGTGCTCGAGGGTGTGGCCCTCGAGGATCCAGGACTGGGTGCCGCCCGCCAGGGCGACCACCCGGTTCGGCAGACCGGCGTTGATCAGGGTCTGCGCGCCGAGGATGCTGCGGGTGCGCCCGGCGCAGTTCACGACGACCAGCGTGTCCGGTGAGGAGACGACCTCGTCCGCCCGGTAGACGAGCTCGGCGCCGGGGATGGAGGTGCCGCCGGGCAGGCTGTGAACGACGAACTCCTCGGTCGGCCGGCTGTCGAGGATGACCACGTCCTCGCCGCGGGCCTGGGCGGCGCGCAGCTCGGCGACGGTGACGTGCGGGGTCCCGTGGACGTCCTCGACGAACTCACCGAAGGACTGGCCGACCACGTGGGTGCCGCCGAGGTGCACCTTGTGGCCGGCGTCCGCCCAGGCGCGCAGGCCGCCGTCGAGGGTGCGGACGTCGGTGTACCCGAGTTCGGTGAGGCGGCGGGCGGCGCGCGCGGCCAGGGTCTCCCCCTCCTCGCCGCCGTCGTACACGACGACCGGCGTCGACCGCCGGGGGACGAGCGCGTCGATCCGCGTCTCGAGAACGCTGCGCGGCACCGACACCCCGAGCAGGATCGACCCACGCTCCGCGGTGACGCGCGCCTCCCGCACATCGATCAGCGCGTACTCCGCCTGGCCGCCGACCAGGGCGTGCAACTCGGGGGCGGTGACGGTCGCGACGGCCGGGTCGGCCATGTCCAGGCTCCTCAGGGCGAACGAAGGGTCACGAAGGAAAGGGGAAACAGGGGCGGGGAAAAGGCGGCGGATGGCGGCCTAGAAATAGGAGCCGTCGGGCAGCGGTGTTCCGTTGATCGTGTGCGCGCCTATCCACATCGCCTTGTAGGCGCGGGGGTTGTGGGAGGCGAGGGTACGGATGTTGCGCCAGTGCCGGTCGAACTGGGCCGCCCGGCGCACGGCGGAGGCACCGCCCGCGTCGAACAGGGCCGTCGCGGCGCGCTGCGCCAGGTCGTCGACGACCACCTTGGCCTGTGCGGCCTTCAGTGCCGCGGCGGCGTCCAGATCGGGATTTTCCACCCCGGCGAGAACGGCGGTGAACGACGCGTCGAGAGCCGCCGCCGCGTCCCGTACCAGCGCCTCGGCCGCATAGGCGGCGCTCGCGATGTAGCCGACGGTCTCCTGCAGGATCGGGTCGTCCACCGGGCGGCGCGCCGGCGCGTGATAAAAGGTCCGCGACCGTTCCCGGACCAGGGCCGCCGCGTCGCCGGCGACCCGGCGAACAATGCCGGCGACGATCGCCGTGAGCCACAGCTGGGGATAGGTCGCCGGATAGGCCGAGCCACCCTCCGGCCACGCCTCCTGCCCGGCCAGGAACTCCTCCGGAAGCACCCGGACGCCGGCGAACCGGGTCGTGCCGCTGCCGGTGAGACGCTGGCCGATGCCGTCCCAGTCGTCCTCGTGGAGGATCCCGTCGCGGTCGGCCGGGACGAGCACCTGCGCCGTGGTTCCGTCGGGTGTACCGGCGGTGACCAGGAGCAGGTCGGCATAGAGGTTACCCGTGCTGTAGACCTTGGTCCCGTCCAGCCGGTGCCCGTCGCCGTCGGGGGTCACCGTCGTCGCGTGGTCCTGCGCGCGCTGGCCGACGTCCGGCGTGCCCGGCTCGGACGACGCGGCGCCGAGCAGGGTGCCGGCGACGACCCTGTCCAGCAGCGGATCCGCCGCGCCGCCGGCCGACACCCGCACCCTCGCCTCCACGATCAGGAAGTGGTTGCGCAGGCTCTGCGCGATGTTCGGGTCCGCCGCCCCCAGGTCGAGCACGGTCTCGAACAGTTCGCGGATCGACGCGCCGCCGCCTCCCCGCTCGGCGGGCACCCGCAGGGCACCCAGCCGGGCCCGGCGGATCAGGGCGAACTGCTCATGCGGCGCTCGGCCGTCGCGCTCACGGTCCGCCTCCCCGTGGGCCAGTTCGGCGAGCAGCGCGCGCAGCGCGGCGGACCCGGGCGTCACCGGCCCGTCGACATCGGCGCCGGCGGAGCCGGTGACCCAGGCGCCGGCGGCGGAGGCGCCGGCGGCGGACGGGTCACGGGCGTCGATGAGCGTCATGGCCTGCTCCCCGAGTGGGCGTTGGTGGGAGGGATCGCGCTGGTCATCGTCACGGCGATCTAGTAGTAGACGGCGCCGGGCAGGCCACCGCCGGCGGCGATCGCGTCGCCGGTGATGCTGACGCTGCGGGGCGAGGCGAGGAAGGCGACCACGTCGGCGACCTCGTGGGCCTCGACGATCCGGCCGATGGAGGTTGCCGTCGTCCGCCCCGCCTGGTCGGTGGCGCCGGTCGCCGCCACCGCGGCGAGCAGGGCCGCGTTGGTCTCCGTACGGGTGGGCCCGGGGTGGACGACCGTCACGTTCACACCATGCGGGCCGAGTTCGTCGGCGAGGTTCTTCGTCAGGGCGGCCACGCTGACGTTGCGGATCGTGCGGACGATCGAATGGGTCTGCCGCGCGCCCAGACCACTGATGTTGATGATGCGGCCCCAGCCCTGGGCGACGAGGTGGGGAGCGACCGCCCGGCTGGTCCGCAGATAGCCGACGACCTTGACGTTCACGTCCGCCCAGAACGCCTCGTCCGTGGTGTCGGCCAGCGGCGGGAACGGGTAGCCCGCCGTCTGGTTCGACGCGTTGTTGACGAGGATGTCGACGCCGCCGAGCCGCGCGACCGTCTCGTCGACGAGCGCGCGGACGGACTCGTCGACGCCGGTGTCGGTCGGCACGGCGTGGACGACGCGGCCGTGGCGCTGTGCCACCTCGTCGGCGGCGCGGCGCAGCCGGTCGGCTGAGCGCGCGGCCAGGACGAGGTCGACGCCCTCCGCCGCCAGCGCGTGCGCGACGGCCAGTCCTATTCCCTGGCTCGCACCCGTCACAATGGCGCGTCTGTCGGTGAGGCCGAGGTCCATGGTCCCTCTTTCTGGGCAGCCTGAGATGGTCGAGGCAGCGTGGAACAGCGGCGTGTTTCGGACCGCCGGCGCCTACGCGCGGGAATCAGCGGCGCAGGCGCGCGGATGTTTTCCAGGACGCCCGGTGCCGGAACAGGAGAGTGACGCGCCCGATGTGGACGCGGAAAGGTCCCGACCGGGACCGGAATCACCCGGCCGGGGTCGCCTCCGGATACGGATGGCGACCGAGAGGAATCACGCTGGATTCGGCGGGCCAGCCGGGTTCTGTCGCCCGGAACGCCGCCTCGGAATCAGCGCGCTAGGGACAGACCGCTCCGCTGTTACGCATGAGGTCGACATCGCGCCGTCGGGTGAGAAGCAGCGCACGGCCGACCGGCCGCGGCGCCCCCCTGTGGGCGCGGCGGCAGTCGCTCCCCGCGAAGCCGCAGTCGACGAACACCGGTTCCTCCTTCTTCGCGGCACACGCTACCCGCCGCCCCGACGCAGGTAAAGAGGCATTTCCCGCGATGCGGCAAACACCACTGATCTGGTCGGCTTAGCGTGGCACGTGCGGCGGCGGCACCGCGGCGGTGACCTCCTCGGCGCGGGCCCGCCCCACGAGCGAACGCGGCAGACCCAGCGCACCGGCGGCCGCCGCCAGCTCCAGCCCCGTGCGGCGGACCGCCGCCAGCGGCAGGACATCGGCCGCGCCCACCACGCCGAGCGCGGCCACCACCCGCCCGTCGTCACCGCGGACCGGCACCGCGACGCCACGCCGATCCGACGTGTACTCGAGGTCCTCGACGGCGTAGGCCCGGTCGAGGACGCGCGAGAGGTCCACGGCGAGATCCGCGCGCGACGCGATCGTCGCCGCCGTGAACCGCGGCAGCCTGTCCGGGCCGGCCTCGCTCACGACGCCGAGACCGGCACCGTTCCCGCCGTCGCCGGGACCGCGGTCGTCGCCCCAGCCGTCGCCGGGCGCGGCACCCGGTTCGGCGCCGGCCGCACCGAGGTCGGGCGCGGCGTAGGCGAGCAGCACCTTGCCGAGCGCCGTCGCGTGCAGCGGGAGACGCGGCAGTGTGCGCGGGTCGGGCAGGGCGACGCCGTCGCCGTCCGCGCCGAGAATGGTCTCGACCCCGTCGCCGACGCGGACGGCGACCGACACCGGCAGGCCGGTCCGCACCGCGAGGCTCTCCACCACCTCCCGGCTGCTGGCGACGTCCCCGGTGTCCAGTACCGACCGCGCGAGGCGCAGCAGGGCGGGTCCGGGCAGGTAGCGCTCCGAGTGGGGCTCGCGCCACAGCAGGCCGGCCTGCGTAAGGGTGCGCAGCAGGCGGTAGGCGGTACTGGTGGTCAGGCCCGTGGCCGCGGCGAGCTCGGTCAGCGTGCTGTCCCGGCGCCCGTCCGCGAAGCAGTCCAGCAGGCTGGACGCCCGTAGCACGGACTGGACGGTGTTCGGATCGGTTCTCGCCACCCGTCCAGTATCGAGATCGGCGGAGACCGTCACCAGTGGTGATCACCCGGTCCGGTGGGAGACGGAACCGCCAACGACAGTGCCCAGCCTGTGCCCGTCACCGGGACCAGCGGCCTCACCCTCGCCCGCGCCCTCGCCGCCGGCGGTCGCAGCGCCTACGCGATCGTAGGGAGACCGCTGGGCTGACGCTCCCCCGCGCCGCTCCCGGCGCCGCGGCTCAGTCCACGACGGCCGCGGCGTCGCGGGCGGCCGCGCGGACGGCGTCGGCGAGCGGGGTGGCCGGTTGGCGGGCCAGCCGGGTGAGCGCGTCGCTGTCGGTGTACAGCTCACCGGCCGCGATGGACGTGTCGATCGCGGCGAGCATGCCCGCGAGCGCCGGGTCGACGCCGGCGCCGGTCAGGGTGGCGGCGTACTCGTCGGCGGGCAGGTTGCGGTAGACGACCGTCCGCCCGGTGACCTCGGTGATCGTCGCGGCGAGCTCGTCGAGGGTGAAGGCGGGGCCACCGAGCTCGTGGATCGTGTCGGAGTCGGTGTCCTGCAGCAGGGCGGTGACGGCGGCGGCGGCGTAGTCGGCCCGGGTGGCGGCGGAGATCCGGCCGGTGCCGGCGGCGCCGACGATCTCCCCGGTGCGCAGGAACTCGGCGAGCCGCTCGGTGTAAACCTCGGTGTACCAGCTGGTGCGCAGCACGGTGTACGGCACGTCCGAGTCGCGCAGCGCCTGCTCGGTGGCGACGTGCTCCGGGGCGAGCGGATTGCCGGTGGTGTCGGCGCGCAGCACGCTGGTGTAGCCGATCCGGTGCACCCCCGCGGTCCGGGCGGCGGCGATGACGGCGGCGTGCTGCCCGGTGCGCCGGCCGAGGTCAGTGCCGGAGACCAGCAGCAGCCGGTCGACGCCGACGAGGGCGGCGGCGAGGGTGTCGGGCCGGTCGTAGTCGCCGTGGCGGACCTGGACCCCGCGGGCGGCGAGATCGTCGGCCCGGGCCGGGGTGCGCACGACAGCGACGATGTCGCCGGCGGCCACGTCGCACGCGAGCAGCTGCTCGACGGCGAGGTGGCCGAGGTGCCCGGTGGCCCCGGTGACGGCGATGATCGGCATACGGCGTCTCTCCTCACAGAATTCGGTCGACGGGTCGCTTCGGTGCGACCGAGGGCGGTGGGACGGCGCGGACGGTGACACCGGGACCGTGATGACAGCCGGTCCGTGGCGGTCCCGTCGTCGGAACATGCTCAGGGCCGCCGCGACGCGCCGCAACCGTTCGGCCGGCGCCCTGTCCGTGCGAGCCCGGGGTGATGAGAACTCGCGTCGGTCAGGGCGTCCGGCCGTCGGGGCGTGCAGGATCAGGAGACGTGCGGGATCAGGAGACGTGCGGGATCAGGAGACGTTGACGCCGAGCAGGCCGCCGATGCCGAACGCGGCGGCGGCCGCCAGCCCACCGACGACGAGCTGACGGGTGGCGCCGCGGCGTGGCGAGTCGCCGGCCAGCAGGCTCAGCCCGCCGCCGACGACGGCGAGCGCGATGGCGGCGAGGATCACCGCCACCACGGCCGCCCCCGTGCCCGACCCGATGAGGAACGGCAGCACGACGACGAACGCGCCGGCGGTGAACGACGCCGCGCTCGACGCCGCGGTCGCCCACGGTGAGCCGAGCTCGTCCGGGTCGAGGCCGAGTTCCTCGCGGGCGAGGGTGTCCAGCGCCGTCTCCGGATTCTCCATGATCTTGCGGGCGGTCTCCTCCGCCTGCTCCTTCGGCAGGCCCTTCGCCTGGTAGAGCAGGGCCAGCTCGCGTTCCTCGCCCGCGGGGAAGTCGCGCAGCTCCTGCTCCTCGAGGCGGATCTCGGCGGCGAACATCTCGCGCTGGCTGGACACGGACACAAACTCGCCCGCGCCCATCGAGAACGCGCCGGCGAGCAGCCCGGCGACCCCGGCGAGCAGGATCGCCCGGCTGGACGCCCCGGAGCCGACGAAGCCGAGCACCAGGGAGGCGTTGGAGACCAGCCCGTCGTTGACGCCGAACACGGCGGCGCGCAGCGCGCCGGAGCGGTCGCCGTGATGCCATCGCTCGCCGTCGCCGATGCCGCCCCGCGACGCACGGCGCACCGACATCCCGGCCAGCATCCGGGCGTGGCGGCGTTCCTGCAGGCGCATGCCCGGCGCCGCGTTGGCCTCGTCGTCGTAGCGGCCGGCACTGGCGCGCTCGCCGGCCTCGAGCATCGGCAGCACCGCGGACAGCGAGAACCAGCGGGCCAGCATGATGACGATCCGCAGCCGCAGGCTCCTGCGCTGGCGGCGGGCGGGGGGAACGGGCTCGCCCATCGCGCGCAGCTGGCTCTCCCAGTGCCCGGCGTGCTCGTCCTCGACGTCGGCGAGCTGGCGCAGCACCTCGCCCTGCGAGCCGTCGCTGACCTCGGCGAGCTCCCGGTACATCGCGGCGGACTCGCGCTCGGAGACCAGATAGGCGCGGTACCGGTCGGCGGGCGGCGGTTCCTCCTCGCTCTGACCACCGCCACGCTGCGCTCTGCCGCGCCGGCCGCCACCACGCTGAGCGCCACCACGCTCGCCGCTCTGCTGGCGCCCGCGGCCGCGGCGCGTGGCGGCCCGGCCGCCGCGGGGTGACGGATCGCTGGCACCCCAGGCGTCGTCCTCCCACTCGGCGTCGCCCCAGTCGTCCTGGTCGGGCGCATTCGCCGCGTTCGGCCGCGGCGCCACCGGGCCGGCTGCCGTCGTCCCCTGGCCGGTGGACGGCGGTACGGACTCGAACGGCAGGGCGCCCCCATCGGGTGGGCTCACCCGCATCGGCCCGGATCCGCCCGGCCCGGGGCCGGCGGCGTCCCAGCCCGATGGCCCCGCCAGACCAGCCGGGTCGTACAGACCGGCGGGACCGGCCTGATAGACGGGGTCGAAGGGGTCTGCGCCCGCGTCCGGCCCGGGCAGGTCGAACAGCGCCGTGAGCCGGGGATCCGATGGCTGGGCGGGGAAGTCGTCCTCGAAGTCGGGCCAGTCCCGCGCCGACCCGCCAGGCACCTGGCCCCAGCTGGTCGTCGGGGCGAGCGGCCGACTCACGGCGATCGGGCCGCTGGGCGTGTTGATGATGAAGTACGGCTCCTCCCCGGCGGCGCCGTCCGCCGAGGGGTCAACCGGGGTCCGGGGAGGCGAGGCGGTTCCCCGCCAGCCACGGTCATCACTGACCGCCATCGATTGAACCGCCCTTGTGTCAGGGCTCCCATACGCGCCGGAGCCGATGCCGCCCCCCACCAAAGGTGATTTTAGGGACAATTCGCGGTTCCAGGACAGAGCCCTCGACGATCATTGTGTCGCCGTAGTGACGCAGGAACACCGATCAGACGCTGTCGGTGCAACGAACGACGTGCTCACAGGGTTGCCGGGCGGCGCCGGGGACCACCGCCAGGTCATGGCGATCAGGCATGGCACCCTTGGGCGTGGCGTGCCCAGGACCGCCACCGCGCGCCGGCCGGATCAGAACAGCGTCGGCGGTGCGGCCGGGATCGGGGCGGGCAGTGGGTCGAGGGCGGGGACGCGGGCGCGGACCTCGTCGTGGAAGCGGCGGGCGAGCGCCGGGGCGTCGGCGTTGTCGGGCGTGTGGACGAACATCGTCGGCGAGCGTCCCTCCCGCAGCCACGCGACGACGGCGTCGACCCAGCCCCGCCAGCCCGCGACCGTCGCCTCGACGTCGTCGCGGCCGAGGTAGCGCACGATCGGCCGCTCGGTGAGCGCGCGGTTCCGCGCCGGCACGCGTGGCTTCTTCGCCCAGGCGTCGCGTTCGGCGTCGCTGTCCGGCGGGGACGCGAAGAAGACGGTCGTGTCGAAGGGAACCCACTCGGCGCGCGCTGCCCCCAGCGCCCGTTCGAGCAGGTCCGCGGCCCGTGGGTCGGTGAAGAACGCCGGGTGGCGCACCTCGACGGCGTAACGGTGGACCGCCGGCAGGCCGGCGAGGAAGCGGCCGAGCGCCGGCACATCGACGGGCGTGAACGCCGCCGGCAGCTGGATCCACACGGCGTCGACGCGCGGGCCGAGCGGGGCGATCGCGTCCCAGAAGGCGCGCAGCTCGGCGTCGACGTCGACGAAGCGCCGGTCATGGGTGACGATCTTCGGCAGCTTCGGGACGAACCGGAAGGCGGGCTCGGTCTGGCGCGCCCACGCCTCGACGGTCGCCCGCGCCGGCGTCGCGTAGAAGGTGGTGTTGCCCTCCACGGCCGTACACCAGCTGGCGTAGTGCCGCAGCCGCTCGTGGGCCGCGAGCCGGTGCGGCAGGAAGCGCCCCTGCCAGGACGGCAGACTCCACATCGCGCACCCCACGTGCAGCCGCATCTCCCGGTCCCTCCCCGTGCGCACGGCGCGTCACGTCGCGTCCGAGTCTGCCGTGCGGGGACGGGGCGTCGGCCGGTCGTCGCCGGGTGCCAGGCCCGCCCGAGAGCGCAGCCGGGCGGCGTAGTCACTCACGGCGCCGACGAACGTCCGCATCGCCACCGTGAACCTCTCGGCCTCGGCCGGTTCCCACCCCGCGAGGATGCCGCGGACCGCCGCGTCACCCACCTGGTACATGCGAGCGACCGTCACCCGGCCCGACGGGGTGAGGTAGAGCAGTCTCACCCGCTGGTCGCCCGCCGGGCTCCGATCCGCCACCAGGCCCCGACGGCGCAGCTTGGCGGCCGCCTTGCTGATGCTGGGCACGCCGATCTCGAGGCGCTCGGCCAGCATGGTCGGCCGCAGCGGGCCGTACTGGCCGAGATGCCACAGCACGCGGCCCTCCGTGACGCCGACGTCCGCCCCGATGGCCGCGAGGATCGACGCCTGGTAGGTCGGCGACGACCACAGCTCCGCCAGCCAGCTCAGCAGCGCCGTCAGCTCGACGGCGTGCCGCAGCTCCTGAGGGGCACCGTCCTCGTCCACATCAACACAGTACCGCCTATATGTTTTCCCTCGGAAACCTTCGCCGCGGGCGACCGCCCTGCCGGGCAGCCCCGGCGTCCGTCATACACAGATCAGGAGACGCTCAGATGGGACGCTTCGACGGCAAGACCGCTCTCGTCACCGGCGCGGGCTCGGGCATCGGACGCGCGATCGCCGCCCGCCTCGCCGCTGACGGCGCCCGGGTGATCCTCACCGACGTCAACGGCGCGCAGGACGCGGCCGCACGGGAGATCGGCGGGCTCGCGCTGGCCCGCCGGCTCGACGTCGCCGACCAGGCCAACGTCGCCGACCTGGAGCGATGGATCGGGTCCGAGTTCGGTGGCCTGGACATCCTCGCGAACAACGCCGGGATCGGCGGCCCGAACCTGCCCATCCACGAATACCCGGTCGATGCCTTCGACAGGGTCGTCGCGGTCAACATCCGGGTCAACGCCGTCGCGCCCGGGACGACCCGCACCGCCATCCTCGACGAGGCAACGCCGGACCTGATGCGGATGCTCGAGGGCCGCATCCCGCAGGGACGTCTCGGCACCCCCGAGGAGATCGCGAACGTCGCGGCGTTCCTCGCCGACGACAGCCAGGCCAGCCACGTCACCGGCCAGATCTGGGTCGTCGACGGCGGCCGCTCGGCCGGCTGAGGCCACCCCGCGACCGTGGCGCCGCAGCCATGCCGGCTCCCCGCGGCGGGTCCGTGCGCCGTTCGCCCCGCGGGAGCCGCAGGTCGACATCCGCCGTGAAGGTCGACATCCGCCGTGAAAAAGGTGCCGCCGCCGTGTCGATGTGCGGGTGTCCCGTTCGACCCTGTGGTGAGAGGGTCCGGACACGGGCCCACGACCAGGGAGAACACCGCGATGCCGAAGTTCATGCTGATCATGCGCGGGACGGACGAGTCGATGGCGGAGATGATGTCGACGCCGTTCGAGGAGATGCTCGAAGTGGTGGGCCGGTTCAACGAGGAGCTGATCCGCGCCGGCGTGCTCGTCGCCGCCGAGGGGCTCGACGACCCCGGGCAGGGCGTCGTCGTCGACTTCGGGAGCGAGACGCCGGTGGTCACCGACGGGCCGTACGGCGAGACGAAGGAGCTGTTCGGCGGCTTCTACCTGTTGGAGGTCGCCTCCAAGGAGGAGGCGGTCGAGTGGGCCCGGCGGATGCCGGCGGTCCGCGGCTCCAAGTGCGAGATCCGCCGGGTGCCCACCATCGACGAGTTCCCGCAGGACAACGAGTGGATCATCAAGGAGCGGGCCTGGCGCGAGCGGACCGGCCAGCTCTGATGGTCCCGACGCCCGGCGGCCCGTCCTCGGAGGGGCCGCTGGCGGACGCCGCGACGGCGCGGGACACCGCGGCTGGGCTGGACACCGCGGCGGCCAGGAACGGCTCGGCCGCGCGGCGGGCGGTGGAGGCGGTGTGGCGGATCGAGTCGGCACGCATCGTCGGCGCGCTCGCCCGCTACACGCGTGACCTCGAACTCGCCGAGGACGTGGCCCAGGAAGCGGTCGCCGAGGCGCTCGTCTCCTGGGCCCGCGACGGCACGCCGGCGAACCCGGTGGGATGGCTGCTCGCGACCGCACGGCGCCGGGCGATCGACGGGTTCCGCCGCCGCTCGGCCCTCGACGAGCGGCACGCTGCCCTCGCCGGCCAGCTCGCCGAGGGCCAGGCGACCTCCGGTGCGCATCTCCCGCCGGAGCGACCGGACGACCTGCTGTGGGATCCCGACCGGATCGACGACGACCTGCTGGCGCTCATGTTCATCTCGTGCCATCCGGTGCTCGCGCCGGAGGCCCGCGTCGCCCTGACCCTGCGTGCCGTCGGCGGCCTGACCAGCGAGGAGATCGCCCGGGCGTTCCTCGTCCCGGTGCCGACCGTGCAGGCGCGGATCACCCGGGCGAAGAAGACGATCGCCGCGGCCGGCGTCCCCTTCGAGCCGCCGGCCGCGGCGGCGCGGCGGGAACGTCTCGGCGGCGTCCTGAGCGTGCTCTACGTGATCTTCACGGAGGGTTCGACCGCGACGTCCGGCGACGATCTGCTGCGCGCCGACCTCGCGCACGAGGCGATCCGGCTGGCCCGGACGCTCGCCGCCCTGCTGCCGTCCGAGCCGGAGATCCATGGCCTGCTCGCCCTGTGCGAACTGACGGCGGCCCGCTTCCCCGCCCGCACCGGCCCGGACGGTGAGGCGATCCTGTTGGAGCACCAGGACCGCCGCCGCTGGGACCGCTCGGCGATCCGCCGCGGGCGCGCGGCGCTGGACCGGGCCGGCGCGCTCGGGCGGGGCCTCGGGCCCTACGGCCTGCAGGCGGCGATCGCGGCCTGCCACGCGGTGGCGCCGTCGGTCGCCGAGACCGACTGGGAGCGGGTGGTGCTGCTCTACGAGGCGCTCGGCCGGATCGCTCCGTCCCCGATCGTCGAGCTGAACCGGGCCGTGGCCGTCGCGATGGCCGTCGGACCGCTGCCCGCCCTGGAGATCGTCGACGCCCTGGCCGCCGCCGGCCACCTGTCCAACTCCCACCTGTTGCCCAGCGTCCGCGCCGAACTCCTCGCCCGCCTCGGCCGCACCACCCAGGCCCGCGCCGAGTTCGCCCGCGCCGCCGCCCTGTGCCGCAACACCCGCGAACGCGCCGTCCTCGACCGCAGGGCTGCCGGCCCGTCGTAGCCGCCCGGCCATCGGCCGCCGTCCCAGAAGCGTCTCGGTGAAACGGGGGACGCTGGTTCGGGCCGGGGAGGCGACCGCGGCACGGTGGCGGCACGGCCAGGTCACGACCACGGAAAGGCATCAGTTGAGCCGCGTCCGCCTACCCCATGGGCGTCGACCCGCGTCGGCGGCGACGACACCCTCACGATCACCGCGAACCCCGCCAGCGCCGCTAGTGGTCGTCGTCTGAGTTCGCGTGGGCCGCGTGCGCACCGCGGGAAACGGCACGCACGGCGGACTGACGATCAGGATTCGCGTAGGTCGCGGCGGCGGCGGGGTCAGGCCACGCCGGACATTCGGCGTGAGGCGGACGCCTTGCGGCTGAGGATGACCTCGTCGACGAGGCCGTAGTCCTTCGCCTCGGCGGCGCTGAAGATCGTGTCGCGTTCGGTGTCGCGGCGGATCTCGTCCTCGGCGCGGCCAGTGTGGCGGGCGAGCATCGCCTCCTGCAGGGCGCGGACCCGCAGGATCTCCCGGGCCTGGATCTCCAGGTCGCTGGACTGGCCCTGCGCCTGCGCGGACGGCTGGTGGATCAGGATCCGGCTGTTCTCCAACGCGCACCGCTTGCCCGGCGTCCCCGCCGCCAGCAACACCGCCGCCGCCGACGCCGCCTGCCCCATACAGATCGTCGAAATGTCCGGCCGCACGAACTGCATCGTGTCGTAGATCGCCGTCAACGACGTGAACGACCCACCCGGCGAATTGATGTAGATCGAGATGTCCCGGTCCGGATCCTCCGACTCCAGGAACAACAACTGCGCCATCACGTCGTTCGCCGACACGTCATCGATCTGCACACCCAGAAAGATGATCCGCTCCTTGAGCAGCTTCGAATACGGATCCATGGAGTACTCGCCGCGAGAGGTGCGCTCGACGATGTTCGGCAGCACCTGCCGCGCCCGCGGACCGTCCCCGGCGATACCCCCACCGGTTGCTGCCGCACCGCCGACGCCGTGGCCGGCGGCGACCCGGCCGGTGGCGGTCATCGGGTGCCCTCGGCGCCGAAGCCGGCGTTGCCGGTGGCGCGGCGCGGGCCGATGCCGCCGGCGCGCCCGCCGCCGGGGACCTCGTCGACGCGGGCGACGACGTGGTCGACCAGGCCGTAGTCGCGGGCCTCGGGGGCGGTGAACCAGCGGTCCCGGTCGGAGTCTCGTTCGATCTGCTCGACGTTCTGGCCGCTGTGGGCGGCGATCCGCTCCTGTAGCACCCGCTTGGTGTGCAGCATCTGCTCGGCCTGGATGGAGATGTCGGCGGCGGTCCCGCCGATGCCTCCGTGCGGCTGGTGCATCATGATCCGCGCGTGCGGGAGGGCGAAGCGCTTGCCGGCGGCGCCCGCGCAGAGCAGGAACTGGCCCATGGAGGCGGCCAGGCCCAACGCGACGGTGGCGACGTCGTTCTCGACGAACTGCATCGTGTCGTAGATCGCCATGCCGGCGCTCACCGAGCCACCCGGCGAGTTGATGTAGAGGTAGATGTCGCGGGTCGGGTGCTCGGCGGCGAGCAGCAGCAGCTTGGCGCTGATGGCGTTGGCGACGTCGTCGTCGACCTCGGTGCCGAGGAAGACGATCCGGTTCTCCAGCAGCCGGCCGTACACCTGGTCGTCGACACCGCCCGGCGCGGGTGTCGCCGCGACGGCGGAGGAGTTCCACCCGGGCGCGGTGACCGCGGTCGGCGTCCATCTGTCGATCATGAGAAGTGTCCTCCCGCCGGCCTGCTCGGGACTCGCCGCGAACGGCGGGGCCGGCACCTCCAGCCTCGCCGCTGGAACGGCCGCGCAGGCGCCGATCTGCCCGTCGCAGATCTGCTCAGGGCAGACGACCTTGGCGCCTGCCGCCCGCGGTGACAAGCGCGCCCCGGGGAACGCGTGTACGGCTCGCGGCGCGCCTGGCCGCGCGGGGACGGCTGGTCGACACCTCGGGCGGACGCCGACCGCGCCGTGAAGACGCCCGGCCGGCCCGTTCAGCGCGTGCCGGGGCGCTCGCCGTCCTGATCGCCGTCGGCGTCACGCCCCTCGGTGCTGCCCGCCTCGTCCGCGTGGTTCTCCGGCTGGCCCGCATCGGCGTTGCGGGGCAGGTAGCCGTCCCGCAGCGGGTCGGTGAGGAAGGAGAGGAAGGAGTCGTCGAGCAGGAGGGGCCCGTCCTCGGCGTCGCGGGCCGGGCCGCGGCGAGCGTCAGGCTGCTCGCCTGCGGGGGTGGTGTGGCCGCCGTCGGCGCGCAGCGAGCGGGCCGCGTCGTCACGAAGGCCGATCATGAAGTCCTCGGCGAGGCGGACCTGCTCCTGCAGCGAGGCGAGCTTCTCCTCCGCGAGGCTGACCCAGGTCCGCAGCCGGTCATGCAGCTCGGCGCGGTGCGCCGCGGTCAGCCCGGGCTTGCCGATGCCCTCCCGCAGGGTGAGCAGGGAGCGCATCTCCTCGACCGTGAAACCGAGCGGCTTCATCTTCTTGATCAGGAAGAACCGGTCGAGCGCGTCGTCGTCGTAGAGCGGCAACCCGTCCTCGGAGCGTCCCACCGCGACCAGGAGCCCCGCCTGCTCGTAGAACCTGGCGGTGCGCAGGGACAGGGTCACCAGAGTGGCGACATCACCGATCTCGTAGCGGCCGGCGGCGGAGGACCTGGCGCTGCTGGTTGTGGACAATTCGACCCTTATCACGGTAAACGTGGCGGCTGGTGCTCGGACATCTCGCGGCTGTGCCTCGGCTGCCCGTGTCCACCGGCAGGCGACGACGACCTGGTGATCACGGACCGCGGGTGGATCAGCACCGGAGCCGGCACCGGGCCGGCCACGCCCCGCACGGGCCGCGCCGGACCGGACGCGACCTCGGACGACGCGCCGAATCACCGGATTCACCGCGGCGGCCGACGCCAGAAACGCCAGGACCTGCTGTGTTACGTACCGTACCCGATTGGCTTCGTCCGTCGATGCAGTCCACGCCCCCGTCGGGCCCGGAGGTGCGTGGCGTCGTCACCCGCCCGCGCGCCCGCCGATGCCCGAACAGCCCTTAGCAGTGTGTCATGCCGAACGGTTCGCGTCGCCGTGAAGCCCGATGACGAAGTCCTCGGCGACACCCGCCTGCTGGCGCAGCGTCGCGAGCTTCTCCTCGGCCAGCACGACCCAGGTGCGCAGCAGCTCCCGCAACTCGGCGCGGCGCGCGTCGGACACGGCCGGATCGGAGAGCTCGTCACGCACGGACAGCAGCGAGCGCATCTCCTCGAGGGTGAACCCGAGGGATTTCATCTTCTTGATGACCATCAGCCGGTCCACGGCCTCATCGCCGTAGAGGCGGAAACCACCGGGAGTACGGCCGGCCGTGGTAAGCAGCCCGGCCTCCTCGTAGTACCGGACCGTGCGCAGCGACAGCCCGACCCGCTCGGCGACCTCACCGATCTGATAGGTGGTAGAGCTGGCCGCGCGGTACGCGGATGGATCGCGACGCGTCGTGGACAAGGTGACCCTATCGGTAGTGTCTCGATGTCTGGATCAAGGCTGATAACAGACCACTCTACGACGTTCCGGACAGGCTGCGCAGAGGTGGGTCGCTGTATTCCCCGCCGCGTGCTCCGTACGGGGAGCTTCGGGGCCCGACCGTGCTATCGGTCGACGTCGACGCCCCGACCGGGCAGGCTGCTCGGCGGGTACGCGCCACGGGGGCGGCCGGCTCAGGCACCATCATCCGCAGGGCCGGACCAGAGAGGGGACGCCGTCGTGGCCCACCGGCGGACGCGGCCGGTCGCGCCGTGACCAGCTGGGCGGGTGACGGGGCGAACGGGCCGGCAGGACGCCCGGCGAGGCGGCATCGAGGAGACGGACCCGCGGGGCGCGGGGTCGGCGGAACAAGGAGAGCGCTGTGCTGAGCAGGATCGACCATGTCGGGATCGCGGTGGCGTCACTGGCCGAGGCCATTCCCCACTACGAGAAGGCGTTCGGCCTCAAGGTCGTGCACCAGGAGGACAACGAGCGCCAGGGCGTGCGGGAGGCGATGCTGCTGGTACACAGCGGCGAGGCCGGCAACTCCTACGTCCAGCTCCTCGAGCCGCTGCGCGAGGACAGCCCGGTCGGGAAGTTCCTGGCCAAGCGGGGCCCCGGCATCCACCACATCGCCTACGGCGTGGCCGACATCGACAGTGCCCTAGCCGCGCTGACCGAGACCGGCTTCGACCTGGTCAACAAGACGCCGGTGCACGGTACCGCCGGCAGCCGGATCGCCTTCCTGCACCCGAAGGGCCTCGGCGGCGTCCTCACCGAACTGGTCGAGGCCGCCGAAGGCCACTGACGACGGCGCCACGCACCCGACGAGACCACGACAGGTGGCCGACCGGGCGGCCTCATGGCACGCCCGGTCGGCCGACCCTCACGCGTACGAGCCGGCGCTCAGCGGCGGCTCGCCGCGGCCGACGTGCTGGCGTTCGGCAGCGCGTCCAGCGGGGTCACGCTGGAACCGGTCCACCGGTAACGCACCGTGGCGCCCCCCGCGGTCGGGCAGCACATCGGGTCGTCCGGGCGGTAGAGGTCGTACTGCAGGGCGACCTCCCGGTCCGTGGACCAGATCCAGCGGATCGTCGCGCTCGGCTGCGCCGCGTCGTTGCCGACGAACGCCCCGCGGTGGAAGAAGAACGCACGCTGCGGATGCCCGTCCCCGGACGTCGACAGCAGACCGACGATGACGCTGAGGTCGTTGCCCGGGTCGTAGCCGCCGAAGGAGATCGGCGTGTAGCCGGCGGCGCGCACGACAGCCCCCGCCTTCGCGGCGCTCAGCGCGGGCACACCGGACGCCCCCACCGCGGCTGGCGGGACTGGTGCGGTCGGTGTGGCTGGTGTCGATGACGCCGCCGAGGCGGTTCCGGTGAGCCCGGCTACCAGCGTGAGCACACCGATCATCACTGAAACGGCAAGTCCGCGACGTAGAGTCATGAGAACCCCCAGGTTCCGTGTTGACCCGACCACGCTAGATGCCGACTTCGACGGGTGCCGGCCGAGCGGCGACTATGGCCGCAATGTCGCCCGCATTGACCTGACTCGCGAGCTACCGCCAGGCTCGTCCGGCGGCGCGGGCGGGTCAGCGCGGGGTGCGGGGCGCCCGGCCGTGGCGCAGGCGGCTGGCGCGGGCGACGGCGGCGAGCAGGCCGGGCGCGCGGCGGAAGGTCGTCATCGTCGTGCCCGGGATCGGCACCCGCCGGACGGCGACCGAGCGCGGCTGGGCGAACTCCCGCAGCCCGTCGGCGCCGTGCACCCGGCCGAACCCGCTCTCCCCGCTGCCGCCGAACGGCAGTGCTGGGAAGCCGGCGAACGCGAGGACCGCGTTGACCGACACCATGCCGGCGTCGAGGCGGGAGGCGATCTCGTCGCCGTGGCGGCGGGAGAAGACCGTGGCACCGAGCGCGTAGGGGGTGCCGTTGGCCAGGGCGACCGCCTCGTCGACGTCGGCGACGACCCGCACGGTGACGATCGGCCCGAACGTCTCCTCCCGCACCGCGGGCGCGTCCTCGGGCACGTCGAGCAGCACGACCGGCGCGATGAAGGTGTCCCCCACCGACGCCGCTTCGCCGACGAGCGCCGTCGCGCCGCGGGCCAGCGCGTCCTCGACGTGCCGGCGCACCACGGCGGCCTGCCCGGGCATGGTCATCGGCCCGTAGTCGGCGTTCGGCCGGGCGCCGGGGCGCACTCCATCGAGGGCGCGGCGCAGTTCGGCGAGGAACGGCTCGGCGACCGCGCGGGTGACGTAGATCCGTTCCACGCCCGCGCACGTCTGCCCGGCGTTGGACATCGACCCCCAGGCGGCGGCCCGGGCGGCGGCGACGACGTCGGCGTCGTCGGCGACGACGAAGGGGTCCTTGCCGCCGCACTCGATGATCACCGGGGTGAGACGCGTGGCGCAGGCAGCCATCACCTGCCGCCCGGTGGCGGCGGAGCCAGTGAAGGCGATCTTGTTGACGTCGGCGGCGCACAGGGCGGCACCCGTCGCGGCGAAGCCGGTGACCACGCCGAGCACTCCACCCGGGGCCTGCGGGTTCGCCGCGGCGAACGACCGGGCGAGCCAGGTACCGAGTGCCGGGGTGTGCTCGCTGGGCTTGAACACGACCGTGTTGCCGGCGGCCAACGCGTAGGCGATCGACCCGACGGGGGTCAGCAGCGGGTAGTTCCACGGCCCGATGACGCCGACGACCCCGAGGGGTCTGTACTCCACCCGGCCGCTGTGGCCCGCCATGAACGGCCCGGGCACCACCCGGCGGGTCCGCAGCACCCGCCCGGCACCGCGGGCGGCCCAGCGGATGTGCTCGCTGGTGAGCACCAGTTCGATGCGGGCGTCGCCGGCGGTCTTGCCGTTCTCGGCGTGGAGCAGGTCGACGAGGCGCGCGTCCTCGCGGGCCAGCTGGGCCGCCCAGGCCAGCAGGCACGCGCGGCGACCGGCGAACCCGAGCCCCGCCCACCACGCCGACGCCGCCCGGGCCGTGGCGACCGCCGCGTCGACCTCAGCCTGCCCGCAGATCGCGAAGGTGTCGACGACCGCGCCCGTCACCGGGTTCGTCGAGGTGAACGTCCGTGCGTCGACGCGGCCGTCGACCTCGCTGGCAGCGACCGTGTCCACCGTGCTCCCCCTGCTCGTCCTGGCGGCCTTCCCCGTCGCGCCCACGCTACGTCGCCCACCCGCCGGGACCGTTCGTCCCCGTGCCCGCGCCCGGGCGCCGCGACGCCGATCCGGGTGACCGCGCGGACTGGAGATCGACCTCGCGCGGCACCGCGACGGATCAGAGGAAGGACTCGCGGTAGGCGGTGAACCACTCCCGCTGGGCACGCTGGTCGGGGGTCTCGTCGGCGCTGACGTGGCCGAACATGCTCGCCGGCGGCGGCGGGTCGAGGGCGAGGCAGTCACGGCGCAGGTCGGCGGCGGCGTCCTCGGCGTGCGCACGGACCTCGTCGAACCAGCCCTGCGCCACGTCCGCGGCCAGCAGCCGCCGCAGGCGCTCGATGGGGTCCCGCGCCCGCCAGGCGGCGACCTCCTCGGCGGGCTGGTAACGCCCCGCGTCGTCGGAGGTGGTGTGGGGTGCCATCCGATAGGTGTTGGCCTCGATGAGAACGGGACCACCACCGCCGCGCGCGTGGGCGAGGGCCCAGTCGGTGACCGCGTGCATGGCCAACACATCGTTGCCGTCGACGCGAAGCCCCGGGAAGCCGAACCCGTCGGCGCGGCGCGCCAGGCGCACCGGGGACTGCCGCCGGCTCGGCGTGGAGATCGCCCACTGGTTGTTCTGGCACAGGAACACGACCGGCGCCCCGAAGCTCGCCGCCCAGACGAACGCCTCGTTCGCATCCCCCTGGCTCATCGCCCCGTCGCCGAGGTACACCAGCACGGCCGTGTCCCGGTCGGGATCGCCGGTGCCGACGGCCCCGTCGAGCAGCGCGCCCATGCCGTAGCCGACGGCGTGCAGGGTCTGGGAGGCGAGGACGATCGTGTAGTTCGCCATGTTGTGCGCCGTCACGTCCCAGCCGTCGTGACTGACGCCGCGCAGCAGCCGCAACACCTCGGCAGCCGGCACGCCCCGGTGCCAGGCGACGGCGTGCTCGCGGTAGCTGGGGAAGACGAAGTCACGCGGCCCCACGGCCTGCGCCGACCCGACCTGCGCCGCCTCCTGCCCGCGCAGCGGGATCCACAGCACCAACTCGCCCTGGCGCTGCAGGGCGGTGGCCTCCTCGTCCAGGCGCCGTGCCAGCACCATCGACGTGTAGAACTCGCGGCACAGGTCGTGATCGGCGAGCACCGCGAAGCGGGGGTCGGGCACCAGGGCGCCGTCCGGGGCGAGCAGGCGGATGCCGGCATCGGCCAGTTCGTCCTCGGCGCACGACCCGCGCCGAGGACGCGCGCCCCCCACCGGAGCCGGCCAGGCGACGACGGCGGTCTGCGTGGCGGCCGCCGGGCCTGCCGGTGCCGCCGCACCCGCCGCACCCGTCGCACCCGTCGCACCCGTCGCACCCGTCGACATCGGTGAGGCAGGCGGTGGGCCCGGATGGGCCGGCGCGTCCGTACCCGCCGCTCCCGCGCCCGCCTCCGTCACCGGCGCGGTGGTGGGCGACGGTACCGCCGCTGCCACCGCGGCCGGTTCCGACCGGCGCGGCGTCCTTCCGGCAATCAGGTCCGGCCGCTGTACGACATTCATGCCGACTACCCCTGCCCAGCCCGGGGATCGCAGGACATCCTACGATCGGAAACCATCGAAAATAGTGCGGTATACCGGTTCGACACTAGCGGTTTCGCAACAGAGTGAACGTCAGATCGCGGTACGCGAATCACGTGTCACTCCTACCCGGCGGACACCCGAGCGATCCCTGGACGTCCAACGATCGGAAACCATCGAAAAACATCACCCCGAATGTGAACCGAAGGAAAACTGGGAGCAGGCTTGGACGGGCGGCGGGTAAGGCGGACATTTCCGTTGTCCACGCGGACCGCCCACTCGAAGAATTCGACACTCTCGGTCCGCCATCCGCCACCGGTGGTTACCCGCGTCCTGGCGGGTTCCGGGGCACACCACGACCTCGCGAGACCCGGGCACCCCGCAGCCCGACCCCGCCGCCGCGGGCCGAACCCACCCACCGCCCCCGGTGCCGGCGCGCCGGGGCGCACAATGGCGCCATGACCGGTGATCCGGGACGCGTCCGTGTGGTGCTGGAACGATCAGGTGGCCTGCTCGGGCGCCCGACGCGGCGTGGCCTGGACACCGACGAGCTTCCCGAGGCGGCGGCGGCGCGGCTGCGGGAGCTCGTCGCGGTGGTGCTGCGGGACGAGGACGGCCGGCCCGCGACCGCGGGCGGAGTCGGCGCTCCCGCCACACCCAGGCCAGGAGCAGGAGGAGCGGACCGTTTCGTCTACCACCTCGAGGTCGATCACGCGGGCCGGCGGACCGTGCGCACCGTCACCGAACCGGTCCCCGAGCCGCTGAGGCCCTTGCTCGACCTGTTGCGCACCGCCCCCCGCCTGCCACCACCCGGACTCCGGCAGCGCTGAGACGCCCGGCCGGTGGCCGCACCCCCTCGCGCCTCCCCCACCGGGGCCCGGCGACGGGACGTCCTCGCCGCCGCACCGAAATAATTCATTCGCTCGGCTGGGGGGGGATCGGGCATCCTGATCGAGGCCGCCGACCCGGTTGATTCGCCCCAAGTAGGTCCGGCAGTATCCGGACGACCAGGATCCGGAAAGCGTGGCACGGCCCAGCGGGGAAATCCGGCCGGATGATGTGGCCACATGGCGGAGTGACCGTCGTGGAATCGCCATCCGGACATGTGCCGCCGGCGCCGTTCGAGAATGTTCCCTACTGGAGGGAGGAATCAGATGAGCCCCGTCGCGACGCTCGGCGCGGCCGCGCATCCGATCTGGCTGTGGACCCGGCCCGAGGAGGTCGAGAGCGCCGCGCTGGACCAGCTGCGCAACGTCGCGTCCCTGCCCTACGTCCACCATCACGTCGCGGTGATGCCGGACGTGCACCTCGGCTACGGCGCCACGGTGGGCTCCGTCATCGCGCTGCGCGACGCTGTCTCGCCGGCCGCGGTCGGCGTCGACATCGGCTGCGGGATGGCGGCGGCGCGCACCAACCTCACCGCCGAGGACCTGCCGGACGACCTGGGCGGCCTGCGCGCGGCGCTGGAGGCGGCGGTCCCGGTCGGGATGGCCCGCCATCCCCAGCCGACGACCCGCGCCCGCCGCCAGGCGGACCTGTGGAACGCGTTCGACCAGCTGCATCCCCGCGTCGCCGGCCGGCTGGAACGGGCGATGGCGCAGCTGGGCACGCTCGGGTCCGGGAACCACTTCCTCGAGGTCTGCCTGGACACCGACGACGCCGTCTGGATCATGCTGCACTCCGGGTCCCGCAACATCGGCAAGGAGCTCGCGGAGGCACACATCGCCGTCGCCCGCACGCTCGAGCACAACGCCGGCCTGCCCGACCGCGACCTGGCCGTGTTCCTCGCCGGCACCCCGCAGATGCGGGCCTACCGCCATGACCTTGACTGGGCCCAGTCCTACGCCCAGCGCAACCGCGACGCGATGCTCGCCGCCGCGGTGGAGGCACTGCGCACCCTGCTGCCCGACCTGCGGGTGCCCACGCCGCCGCGCCACGGTCCGTACGCGGGCGATCGTGGCTTCGCGCTCGTCAACTGCCATCACAACTATGTCGCCGAGGAGCATCACTTCGGGGCGGACGTCCTGGTCACCCGCAAGGGGGCCATCTCCGCCCGGGACGGCGAATTCGGCATCATCCCGGGTTCGATGGGCACACGTTCCTACCTGGTCCGCGGCCGCGGTAATCCGGACTCGTTCCATTCCGCCAGCCACGGGGCGGGCCGCACTATGAGCCGTAACCGGGCCCGGCGCACCTTCACGGTGGCGGACCTGGCCGACCAGACGCGTGGGGTCGAATGCCGCAAGGACCGCGGCGTGCTCGACGAGATCCCCGCCGCGTACAAGGACATCGACGCGGTCCTCGCCGCCCAGGAGGACCTGGTCGAGATCGTCGCGGAGCTGCGCGCGGTGCTGTGTGTGAAGGGCTGACCCGCGGGTGGGGTCGCCGGGGTCATCACCAGGGCGACCCACCCGACACCGGCCCGCGCGCAGGTCCTGGACGTGGCCCTGTACGACGTGCCCTGTACAACGTGGGCCTGTACGACGTGGGCCTATACGTAGGCCTGGTCGACGTAGCACCAGCGCCAGGCCTCGCCCGGTTCGAAGGAGCGCACGATCGGATGGCCGTGCCGGGCGGCGTGGGCGCTGGCATGCCGTGCCGGCGACGAGTCGCAGCATCCGACGTTGCCGCAGGTCAGGCACAGTCGCAGATGCACCCAGCGGCCGCCGTCGCGCAGACACTCGCCGCAGCCCTGCGGCGTGAGCGGCTCGACGTCGCGGATGTCGGACAGGTGCGGATCCTGTGTGGTGGTCATCGGCAGCTCCGATCGTCGCCCGGTCCGGCCCTGCCCCACGCGCCCGCGGCCGACCCGTGCGGGGCGGGCGGGTTCGGGGGCCGAGGTCGACTATGCCCGGTCAGCGGCCTCGCGTACCGCGGTGCCGCGCGATGCGGTGCGGCGCGTACGGGTGATCCGGGCCGCCCACGCCACCGCCGGCGGCGCATCGGGAACGGGCCGGGCGGGGACGCGCTCCAAGGCCGGCGTGCGGGCGCCCTCATGGCGCAGCAGGAACTCCTTGCGGTCGAGCCCGGCGGCGAAGCCGCGCAGCGCGCCGTCGGCACCGATCACCCGGTGGCAGGGCCGGATCAGCAGCAGCGGATTCGCGCCGACGGCGGTACCAACCGCCCGCGCGTCGCGCCGGCCGGCACCCATCCGCGCGGCGAGCGCGCCGTAGCTGATCGTCGTGCCGTACGGGATCGCCTCCAGCTCCCGCCACACCCGTTCCTGGAACGGCGACCCGTGGCTGCGCAGCGTCAGGCGGAACTCCCGCAGCTCGCCGGCGAAGTACCGGTCAAGCTGGCGGACCACCTCGGCGAAGGGCTCCCGCGCCCGCTGCCAGTGCGCCGCCGGCGCCACCGCGCCCCGCTGGCGGGTCATGCTCAGCGAGGTGAGCGCCACGCCGTCGGCGCCATCGCCCGAGTCGGTGCCTGCCAGCAGCAGCTCGCCCAGCGGGCTGGGCATCGTCGTGTAAAGCGTCATCGAACGGTCTCCTCTCCCGTACCGTGCCCCGGAACCGGATCGCCATCACGAGTGCTGTCGGGGTACGCGGCCACCACGCGAGGGCCGCGCCCGCCCGCGCCCCCGGTCCACAGATGCTGCGTGCCATAGCTGCGCCACGGTGACCAGCCGCTCGTGTCGCGCAGGTCGATGCCGCGACCGCGGGCCGCCACGCGCAGCGCGGCGTCGCCGACGGGCAGAACGTCAGGATCACCGAGCGCGCGCATCCGCACGTACGCCGCCGTCCACGGGCCGATGCCGCGCACCGCGCGCAGCGCCCGGTCGGCCGCGTCACGGTCCACCCCGACGTCGAGGGTGACCCGGCCGCCGGCGAGCGCCGCGGACAGCCGTCGTAGCGTGTCGCGGCGAGCCCCCGGCATCCCCAGAGCGCTCAGGTCCGCGTCCGCGAGAACGGCGACCTCCGGAAACAGGTGGGTCAGCCCGCCGTCCGCCGCGGGCAGCGGTTCGCCGTGGGCGGCGACGAGCGCCGCGCCCAGGCGACGGGCCGCGGCCAGCGAGACCTGCTGGCCGAGCACCGCTCGCACGGCCAGCTCATGAGGGTCGACGGCGCCAGGGGTGCGCAGCCCCGGCCTGGCGGCCACGAGCGGGGCCAGGGCGGGAACGGCGCGCAGCCGCTCGGCGACGGCGTGCGGGTCGGCGTCAAGGTCGAACAGCCGCCGCACCCGGGCCACGGCCGCGGTGAGGTCACGCGGGTCGGACAGGACGAGGCGGCAGCGCAGTGTCCCGTTCGCGGTCCCGTTCGCGCCACCGCCGCCGGCATCGCCACCGCCGGCGTCCACCGACGACTCGTCCACCTCGGCGATGGCATGCCCGCGGGCCAGCCGCAGGGTCCGCCGGTAGCGGCGCCGGCCCGGCTCGCCGACGATCTCCTCGGCACCGGCCAGCGCGCGGCGGTCCAGATGGTCGAACAGGTCTCCGATCGCCAGCGGCGGCCGATAGCCCAGCCGGACGACGAGCCCCGTCCGCTCGGGCCCCTCACCGTGATCCGGCTGGCGACCCTCGCGCGGCACGGCCCGGGTGTCACGCAGCTCCCGCGGCGTCGCCGCGTAGACCATGCGGATGGTGTCGTTGAACTGGCGCACGCTCGCGAACCCTGCGGCGAACGCGACGTCGGTGGCCGACAGCTCGGAGGTCTGCAGCAGCAGCCGCGCGGCGTGCGCCCGCTGCGCCCGGGCCAGGGCGAGGGGGCCCGCGCCCACCTCCGCCGTGAGATGGCGGTGCAGCTGCCGGGAGCTGTAGCCCAGTCGGGCGGCGAGCCCGCCGACACCCTCCCGGTCGACGACGCCGTCACCGATCAGCCGCATCGCCCGGCCGACGACGTCCGCCCGCACGTTCCACTGGGCGCATCCCGGCACGGTGTCGGGCCGGCAGCGCCGGCACGCCCGGAAGCCGGCGCGGTGGGCCGCGGCGGCCGTCGGGAAGAAGCGGATGTGTTCCGGCCTGGGACGCACGGCCGGGCAGCTCGGTCGGCAGTAGATGCCGGTGGTGGTGACCGCGAAGTAGAAGGTTCCGTCGAACCGGGCGTCCCTGCTGGCCACCGCGTCGAAACGGCCCTGCTCCGTCGTCATGTCCCCACTGTCGACGCCGGCCGGGCGCCGCGCTGGCGGGAATCGGACATCGATGCCGCGCCCGCCGTGGTGGCCGGGCGCGGTGGCCTCCGTCCGGCCCGGGGAGCGACGGGAGCGACGGGAGCGGTCAAGTCAGGGTCCGGCGCAGGACCACGAAGTACAGGTCGGGTCGCAGCGGCTCCCCGAACCTTCGGTCGTTGTACGGGAACGGTCGGGTCCGGGAGGTCGACAGGTAGCCGCGGCGGCGATACCAGTCGATCAGCTCGCCGCGCTGGGCGATGACCAGCAGTTCCATCCAACCGGCCCCCCAGGTGGTCACCGCGTGTCGCTCGGCGGTTCCCAGCAGCGCGGCGCCGACGCCCCCGCTCTGGCGGGTGGGTCGCACCGCGAACATGCCGAAGTAGGCCCCCACCGCCGCGGTTTCGGGCGCATCCCGGCCAGTGTCACGCCTGGCTCCGACGCCCGGATCACCCTGCTGGCCGCCCGCATCTCCCGTCTGGGCCCCTGGATCGCCCGAGCGGGCCGGATGGTCCGCCGGCGCGAGTCGGCGCTCCACGTGGCAGCAGCCCACCAGGGCGCCGGTGTCCTCCACCGCGAGCAGGACCGTGCTGTGCGGGTCGGTCAGGGCGGTGCGCACCTCGGCCGCGCTGGTGCGCTGCCCAGCGACGAGGTCCGCCTCGGTGGTCCACCCCGCCCGGCTGGGCTCCCCCCGATAGGCGGACTCGACGAGCTCGACGACCGCGGCGACGTCGGCCGCCGAGTCGGTGGCGGCGCGAAAGGCCAGATCGCCGGGGGGACGGGAGGAGACCGGTCGCATCGTCCTATCCTCACAGCCCGGCTGGTCACTCCCCTGTTCGGGCGGGCAGGGGGAGGTGTGATCCGGACGTCGGACGCGGATCAGGACGGCGGACCGTCGGTGCTGGCGGACGCGACCGAGGCGGCAGTCCCAGCGGAATCGGCAGGACCGGCAGAACCGGCAGGACCGGCAGGACCGGCAGGGGCCACCTTCCTGGCCGACGCGGCCGATCCCGTGAGCACGGCGGCGAGCCGCGGGAGGGTGAGGCCAAGGGGGGCGTCGACGCGCACCGCGGCCCGCGCGTCGCCACGGGTGGGCCCCTGGTTGACGATCGCGACGGGAATGCCGAGCTCGGCGGCACGCAGGACGAACCGATAGCCGGACATCACCGTCAGCGACGAGCCGAGGATGAGCAGGGCCCTGGCACTCTCGACCAGTCCCATCGCGCGCGCCACGCGGGGCCGGGGCACCGTGGCGCCGAAGAACACCACGTCCGGCTCCAGACGATCGCCGCCGCAGGCCAGACAGCCGACCATGACGAACCCGGCGATCGTTTCCTCCGCCAGCGTGACATCACCATCGGGGTTGGTGGGGGCACCGCCGACGTGGTAGTCCGGATTGGCCCGCCGCAACCGGCTGTCGAGCTCGTGGCGCGGGCTGACCAGGCCACAGTCCGGGCACATCACGCGGGAGAGGCTCCCGTGCAGGTCGATCACCTGTCGGGAGCCGGCCCGCTGGTGCAGACCGTCGACATTCTGGGTGACCACTGCGGTCACGAGCCCGGCCTGCTCCAGGCGAGCCACCGCACGGTGGGCCGCGTTCGGCTCCGCGCGGGCGACCTGCCGCCAGCCGGCGTGGCTGCGGGCCCAGTAGCGGTGGTGGGCGCCCGGCTGGCGGGTGAACTCCTGGTAGGTCATCGGTGTGTGCCGGCGCAGGGCCCCGTTCGGGCCTCGATAGTCCGGAATCCCGGAGTCCGTGGAGATCCCGGCTCCGCTGACGACGGTCACTCCGCCGGGCGCGACCAGGGTGCACAGCCGCTCGACGCTCTCGTCGTCCGCCGTCATGCCGATGCCCACCCCACCCATGGTGCCCGATGGGGCACACCGGCGTCGGTGGCGGAATCGGACCCGCCGGCCGCGGGTGTCCCCCGATTCACCCCGGGACGCCGAGACACGCAGCGTGCACGGCCATCCGTCCTCCGGTGGTGTGCTCCCCCGCGTGGTCGTACGGTTGCCCGAGAGGTCCGACCTGGGGGTGAGGATCGGATGGAAACGACAGTAGGCCGCGCTCGGCAACGGACCGAGCAGCGCCGGCAGCGACGGATTCGGCAGAGCGGGACGGCCGCCGAGCGGCTGCGCGCCTGGGAGGCGGCGACGGCCGCGACGCACGCGGAACCCGCGGCGCCCCTGTGCGCAGCCGCGGGGCTTCTCTCGGGGCCATGGGACGTGTTCGAGGCGGAGGTCGTGCGCCTCCTTCCCGGCGACCACGCGCTGGTCCGTGCGGCCGCGGGTACGCAGGAGATCAGCCTCGTGCTCGTGGCGGCACAGCCGGGTGACACGGTGCTGATCCACGCGGGGACCGCCGTCGGCGTCCTGTGAGGCCCGGCCCACGCCGTCGCTCTGCCGGACAGACCGCCCGGGAGGTTCACCGGCCGTGCGCGTCCGGGCGTGGCTGGCCCGATCGGACGGGGCGTCGAGCCGGCCGGGCGAACGGGCCGCCTGATCCCCTGGGGCCGACCGCCATCCGGATGTCCCGGCGGACCCGACGGAGAGGAGCTGCGATGAGAACCACAGGGACGTCGCTGAACCGGGCGGTCACGATCGCGGACGCGACCGTCTACCGGGCGCGTGCGGTCGACACGAGCGGTGTGGTCGCGGCCGAGGCGGGCCGGGGCCCCGGGGTTCTGATGCCCGCGGCGTACGCCGCCCGCCACCCGTGGGAACGGGCATACGCCCACGCGGAGTGCCTGCTGGCCGCGGACGTCGACGCGGTGGTGCACGTCCGCGCACGCTGGCTGCAGCTGACCAGCCTGGCCGGGCTGCCGTCCCCGCCGCCCGTCCTGCACCATGCCGCCGGGCCGCGGCCCGTCCGCCATGGCCTCGGCGACGCCCGACGCGCACCGGGCATCCCGCCCGACGCCACCACCCCGACGGGCACGGACGACCCGCTGGTCGCCTTCGGCCAGCCGGGTGACGGCGAGACATGGGGAGACGATGCCGGCACCCGGCCCGCTGGCCGGCGCGTGAAGTTCCTGGCGCGCGAGGTCGAGCGGGACGTCGTCGTCGCGGACCTGCTGGCCGCGCGCCCACAGCCGCTGCCTGGGCCAGCCGCCGGCTGGTCGCGCGGCTGGCTGCCGCACCCGAGCGCCGCCCGGCCAAGCCCGTGGGAACCGGTCCGCACCCCCGGATCGGGCCATGGTCGCGGCGACGCGGCCTCGCACACCGTGACGCTGCACGCCCCACCCGGCCGCAGCGTGCGGGAGATCGCGGCAGGCGAGGAACGGACGAGAGTCGCCTGGGACACCTGGTCGGGACGGGGTGAGCTGCGGCTGAGCGCCGGCGTCGAGCGCGGCGCTCCTGGCCTGATCCGACTGCGGGTCGAGCTGGTCAACACCTCCGGCTGGCAGCCGCGCATGGACGCGGTCGAATGGACGGCCGCCGCCACGCAGCCCGCCGCCCGACAGCGGGCCCTGCGGCACGCTCTTGTGGGCGCGCACGTGGTTCTCAGCGGCGATCCGGGGGAGGCCCGCTTCCTCTCCCTCGCCGCCCCGCCCGACTGGGCCAGCGCCCTCGCCCGCACCTGCGTCAACGACGGTCTGTGGCCGGCCCTGATCGGCGGTCACCGCACCGGCGGCACCGTGCTGATCGCCCCGATCCGGCTACCCGACGACCCGGATCCGCGACCGCGCTCGGTCGACCCCGCCACCTGAGTGGCCCGACGACGGCCGTCCGCGTCGTGCTCGCTCACCCGTCCGTGGGCGCGGCCTCGGGAAGCGCACCGCCGGCACGCGGGGCGATGTCGTCTACGGGCGGGAACACCCCCGGCGGGGACACCACCGGCGAGGACACCACCAGCGGGGCCTCGGCCGACGAGGGCTGAGCCGACGAGGGCTGAGCCGACGAGGGCTGAGCCGACGTGGGCTGAGCCGACGAGGGCTGAGCCGACGTGGGCTGAGCCGACGGCGCCTCGGCCGGAGCGGGCCCAGCCGGGTCGACCTCCCGCTCCGGTTGGGCGCGCGCGGGTGCGGGCTGGTCGGGGACGGGTGGTGACGAGGGCTGGCTGGTGAAGGTGACATCGACCCGCTGGAAGCTCTTGAACTGCTCGGCCTGGGCATAGGAGGTGTAGGCCCGCCGGTCCGAATCGGTGAGGTCGACGTCGTCGACGAAGGGCGTCAGCAGCGCCCGGGGGTACAGGCGGCCCGCCCGCACCGCGTTGATCTCCATGCCCACCACGACCACGACCGAGAGGAAGTACAACCAGGTCATCAGGCCGAGGACCAGCCCGAACAGGCCATACACCTGGGTCGAGCCCTTGAGCTGGTGGGCGATGTAGTAGCTGCCGAGGGTCTGGACGGCCTGCCACCCGACCGCGGCGAACACGGCACCCGGCAGGTTCTCCCGCACCCGGCCGGATCGGGCCGTCAGCACGGTGAACGCCGCGAGGATCAGTCCCGCGTTGCCGGCGGTGGAGATCGCGACCGCGAGGACCTGGAACCCGGCGGCGAGCCGGCCGAAGGCGGACGCGCCGGTGGTGACGGTGGACAGCACCGTGGTCATCACCACGCCGAGCCCGAGCAGGCCGATGAGACTGAGACTGCGCACGCGGGCGAAGAACGGGTTGGGCCGTGACCGGCGCGGCACCGCCCAGGCGGTGTCCAGCGCGTTGCCGATCGCCCGGGCCACCCCCAGGCTGCCGTACACGGCGCCGAGCACCCCGATGGCGACGGCGGCGCCGCTGCCTCTGAGGGCCTGCACGTCGTCGCGCAGCTGATCGCCGATGATCGGGAACTGGCTGAGCGCGGAACTGACGACCTGCTCCTGCAGATGGTGGTGTCCGTGCAGCACGAAGCCCAGCCCGGTGGTCAGGAGCAGCAACAGCGGGAACAGGGACAGGAACGCGTAGAACGTGATGAGGGCGGCGAGGTAGCCGCCCTGGTCGTCGCCGAACTTGTACAGCACCGCGATGACGAAGCCGATGCCACGGTGTCGGCGCTGCGCCCGGTCCATCCGGCCGCCGAGCGCCATGCCGCGCCTCCCCCACCCGTCGGTCGACACGTGCTCTCCCCCGCTCGGGCCGGTCTCACACTCGCGGACCAGCCGAGGCCTGGGCCGATCGCCGGCCCATCATCGCGTTGACGGATCCGGTCCCATGCCCTTGGCTGAGAGCGCCACGCTACGCAGCGCCCACATCGCGATGCGCAGCCAGGACGGATGAGATCGGCGACCGACTGCTCCGGACGGGCCATCCACCACCGCCGATGAGACGACCGACCCGTCGGCGACCGATTCTGCCGACACCTGCACAACGTCATCCAAGGATGACATCCGGGTCCGTCATCGACGGCTACCAGGCAGTGACACCAACCCGACAGCCGCGATGGCTCCACCCCTGACGCCCGTGGGCGCCGAGGGCAGGCGGCGATCATTGGAACAGGAGACTGCGGATGCGCTCCGGTCCTCGTACGACCATCCCGCGGGCGGTTCTCTGCGGCATCGGCGCGGGACTGCTTCCCCTCGCCCTCATCCCCGTCCTCACCAGCGTCCACGCGGCCGCCCCGGCGAGCCTGACCGCGACCGTCGCGGCGGCGCAGCCGGCTGGCGCGCCACATCCCGCCCGGCCTGGCGGGGCGGCGACCGCGTCGGCCGCCGACGGCGCCGACGTGGGCGCGCCCGCGTACCTGCACGCCGAGATCGGCCCGGTCAACCACTCGGGGGCGCGCGGCAGCGCCACCGCCGTCCTGCGCGCAGACGTGCTGCACATCCGGATCGTCACGCACGGCCTCGCCCCCGGGCTGGCTCATGCCCAGCACCTCCACATCGGGGCCAGCCACACCTGCCCTGGTCCCGATGCGACCGGCGGCGGGGTCGACGGCCAGGTCCGCTCGGCGGACGCGAAGAAGACGGTCGGGCCCATCGCGGTATCCCTGACGACCCGCGGCGACACGAGTCCGGACAGCTCCTACGCGCTGGACCGCTTCCCTGTCGGCGACGCCGGCTACGAGCGGGCCATCACCCTCACGCCACGGATCGCCGCCCAGCTGCGCGCGGGCGACGGAGTCATCGAACAGCACGGCGTCGACCCCGATCGCGACGGCCGCTACGGCGGCGGTGCCCGCAGCGACGTCGATCCCCGTCTGCCGCAGGAGGCCTCGAACACCGCCGCCTGCGGCAGGCTGCTCCGCGTCGCCTATCCGGTCCCGGTCGGCGGGGCAGCGGCGGGCGCGGGCTGGGCGGCGGGCGCCGGCGGAGCCGCCTGAGTCCCGCGGTCGGCGACGGTGCCGCAGGCTGTGTCCCGCGCGGCGGCATCCTCCGGCCGACTCGTACCTTCGTGCGGGGGCGGCGTCATGGCGGCGGGCTCCTGCCCGCCCGGCGCGCGACCGCCGGGGTAGACGCTGGTCTCCTCGGCGGTCGCGATGCCCGGACGCTGGCCGCGGGCGAAGCCGAGCTGCACGATCTGATGGGGGATGACCAGGTCCAGGATCCAGTCGGTCAGGACCCTCGCCCGGTTGGAACCGTTGTTGAGGGCGTACGCGTGGTAGGCGCGGGTCACAGCCACGGCGGGCAGGCCGTGCAGGGTCAGTCCCAGGGGGTTGGCCACCGCGTCACGTCCGCCGAGGTCGACCACGAAGCCGAGGTCGTGATGCCGGTAGGGACGGATGGTGCCATGGCCCAGTGAGGCGGCCACGTTGCGCGCGGCCACCCCGGCCTGGCGGACCGCGTGCTGGGCGGTCTGCCCGGCCGGCGCGCCCGCTCGGGTCAGGTCCGGGACGGCCGCCGCATCGCCGAGCGCGAACAGTCCGTCCACCCCCGCGACCCGGAAGAACTCGTCCACGACGAGCCGGCCGTGGACGGTGGGCAACCCGAGCGTCGCCATCAGCGGACTGGGGTCGACGCCCGCGCACCACACCACCGTGCGGGTCTCGATCGTCTCCTCGTCGCGGTCCGCGTCGCCTGCCCCCCGCAGGCGGACGGTGCGCTCGCCGACCTCGGTCACCGCCGTGCGCAGCCGGATCTCCACGCCGCGCTCGGCGAGCACCCGCGCCGCCCGCCGTCCCAGCGCGGGTGCGAGCTCATGCAGGATCGCGGGGGCGTGGTCGACGAGGACCCATCGGATCTCCTCCGCGCGCAGCCGCGGGTAGTTGGCCGCGGCGCGCCGGGTGAACCGGGTCATCTGCGCCACGAGCTCGGTGCCCGTGTAGCCGCCGCCGACGACCACGAACGTGCACAGCGCGCGCCGCTGCGCGCCGTCGGGCGCGGCATCCGCCGTCTCCAGCTGCCGCAGAACATGATCACGTAGGTAGACGGCCTGCGTCAGGTTCTTCAGCCCGATCGCGTGCGCACGCACCCCGGGGATGTCGAAGGTGCGGGTGATCGAGCCGGGCGCCAGCACGAGCCGGTCCCAGCCGAGTACGGTCAACGTTCCGTCGTTGCCACGGACCGTCACCGTATGCCACTCGGTGTCCACCGCCACGGCATGGCCCAGCCGCAGCACCGTGCGCCGAAGCGCCCCGCGGGTCGCCACGGCCAGATGCCGCGGCTCCACCGAACTCGCACAGACCTGGGGCATCAGCGACGTGTAAGGCAGGTGATCCACCGGGGAGACGACCGTGAGCCGCGCGGCATCGGCGGGCAGCAATCCCTCCAGCCGCCGAAGCAGCCGCAGGCCGGCGAACCCGCTGCCCACGACCACCACCCTCGGCACCTGCCCGCCGCCCGCGGCGCCGCCTGCGCCTCCACCGCCGTCACGACCATCACCCGCACCATCGGCGCCGACACGTGACACGTCCACGGGCGCGGCACCGCGCCGTGCGGTCACCGACCGGACGATTCGGCGTACGGACGCCGGCGTCGGGGGCATCGGCACGGTGCACCTCCGTTGAGCCACATGAGCACTGCGGATCGGACCGATCGTGGCGGGTACCCACCGCGATGCGGCGCGGACCGGCCGCCCGCCTACGGCTGCCTGCCCGGTGATCTGCACGGGCAATCGCGCGGCCGAGAACGGGGCATCAGTCAGCACCCACCCGCACCCGGGATCTTGATCATGAGCGCGCCTCGACGTCAACACCGTTGATTATCTTGTAACTCCAGCCGAGAACCCTCATGGAGCCCCCGATCAGATCCCGCCGGACGGCAGCCGGGGCGGCTTTCTACGGCGCGTAGAATTTTGCGGGTGCGACGACAGGTCCAGGCGCCGGCCGGGCGCCCCCGTCCCGGACGGCGGCGCCTCCCCGTCGCCGCCATCGGCTTCCTTACCGCGGTCCTGCCGGGCCTGCTGCTGCTCCTGGCCGCGCCCGCGTCGGCCCACTCCCGTCTGGTGGCAACCTCACCGACCGCGGACGAGGCGGTGTCGACAGCGCCCGCCGACATCGTGCTCACCTTCAACGAGGCGGTGTCCGCCCAGTACACGCACGTCGCCGTGACCCGCGGCGACGGGAGCAGCGTGGCCAGCGGGGCCACCGCCGTCGAGGGCACCACGGTCCGCCAGCCACTCGCCCCCCTCGGCGACGGCCGGTACACGGTGGCCTATCGGGCGGTGTCGGCCGACGGCCATCCCATCGGCGGCACGTTCGCGTTCACGGTCGCGGGCGCCACTGCGCCGGCGGTGCCCAGCACCGCCGGCGCCCAGGGCACCACACCGGGTGGCACCCCCTCCTCCAGCGGCGCCACCACGACGCCCTCCGCCGGCACCACCGCACCCGGTGCCGCCGCCACCACGCTGGGCACCGCCGCCAGCGGGAGCGGCGACGGAAATGGAGGCTGGTGGATCCTGGTGACCGTCCTCGTCGTCCTCGCCGCTGCGGCGGGCGGCACCGTCCTCGCCGTCGCCCGGCGACGTCACACCGGAGCACGCTGAGCCATGGACGACTCTCCCCCCTCGGCCCGTCCGCCCGCGCCCACGGCATCCGACGGCGGCCAGGCGCCGGAGCCTGTCACCGGCGGCGCCGCGCCCGAGCCCGCCGTCGCCGGAACCTCCAGCCCCGGGACCTCCGATGCCGGGACCTCCGACGCTGGGACCTCCGACGCCCGACCTGTCACGGCGGCGGGAGCGGCCGGGGCCGCCCCGAGTGCACAGCGCCGGGCGGCGCCGGGGACGTGGCTGGCCGCCGTGGTCGCGGGCTTCGTCGTCCTCGCGCTGGTCGTCGGGTTCGGTCCGGGCCCGCTGCGGCTGCCCGGGCTGCCCTCGTCCGGGACCTTCACCTACTGGGCGCTGCCCTGCGCCCGGCTGCTTGGCCGGGTCGCCTCCGTGGCGACCCTCGGCTGGCTCCTGACCGCCGCCGTCCTGCTGCCGGCCCGCCGCCGGCCCGCACCCGCCGCCGAGACCTCCCCCGCCAGCTCCACTCCGGCGGGCACCACGGACACCACGGACACCACGGGCGCGGCACCGGCGGGCATCGCGGGCACGGACAACGCCTCCACGCGCACCTCCGGCACCGCTGACGAGACGGCCCCGACCGCGTCCGTGCGCGACGCGGGCGCGCGGGCGGTCCACCGGGGGCCTGGCAGCCGGGACCTGACCTTCACCGCGCGCCGATGTGGGCGCCACGCCGCCAACGCCGCACTGGTGTGGCTGGCGGCGACCCTCGCCGAGCTGGTGTTCACACTGTCGGACGTCTCCGCACGCCCGGCGGGCGAGGTGCTGGACACCCACGCGCTGCGCTCGTTCGTCTCGTCGACGTCCCAGGGCCGCGCGCTGCTCACGGTCGCCGCACTCGCCGCCGTCGTCGCGATCGTGGGGCGCACCGTGACGACGACCACGGCCGCCGGCGCGCTGCTCGTCGTCGCCGCCGCGGGCCTGATGCCCCCGGTGTTCGCCGGGCACGCGTCGGAGTCCGGTGACCACGCGGTCGCCGTGGTGGCGCTCGCGGTGCACGTCCTCGCCGCCTCGGCCTGGATCGGCGGGCTGGTCGGTCTGCTGACCGCGGTGCGGCTGCCGGTGGGCTCGTTCGGCGCGGCGCTGCGCCGTCACAGCCGCTTCGCGGCCGGTGCCGCCGCCCTGACCGCGGCCAGCGGGATCGGCAGCGCCGCGCTGCGCCTCGGCGGGCTGACGCCCCTGTGGGAGACCCGCTACGGGCTGCTCGTGATACTCAAGGCCGCTGGTCTGATCGCGGCCGTCGTCCTCGGCGGACTGCTGCGCCGCCGGGTCGTCGACCGTCTGGTCCCGCCGCCCGCCCCGGCCGGCGGGACCACCGTCCCGGCCGGTGCGACCGGCGCGGCGGGCACGGTCGGGGTGGTGGGACGGTTCGTGCGGCTGGCGGGCGTGGAGCTCATGGTGCTCACGGCGACGCTCGGGCTCGCGGTGGGCCTGTCCCGTACCGCGCCACCGGTCGACGACGCGCTCGTACCGGACGATCCCACGCGCGCGCTGCTGGGTTACCCGATGCCGCCGGCGGTCACCGCGGCGCGCCTGGCCATCGACTGGCACATCGACTGGGTGTTCCTGTCCGCCTCGGTGCTCGCCGCCGGCCTCTACCTGGCCGGCGTGCTCCGACTGACCCGCCGCGGCGACCGCTGGCCGCTGGGGCGCACCATCGCCTTCCTGGCCGGCCTGGTCATCGTGGTGGCCACGACCTGCAGTGGCCTGGGCCGTTACGGCCCCGTCCTGCTCAGCGTGCACATGGCCCAGCACATGCTGCTGAACATGGTGGCACCCCTCCCCCTCGTCCTCGGCGCGCCGGTGACGCTGGCGCTGCGGGCGTTGCGACCAGCACGGGCGCCGCACCGCACCGGCCCACGGGAGTGGCTGGTCGCGGGGCTGCACTCGTGGCCGGTGCGGTTCCTGACCCATCCGATGGTCGTCACGATCAACTTCGCCGGCGGCCTGTACGTGCTGTATCTGACGTCGCTGCTGACGACGCTCATGCGCAACCACCTCGGTCATCTGTACATGAACGTCCACTTCCTGGCCGTCGGCTTGCTGTTCTTCGAGCTGATCGTCGGGATCGACCCGTTGCCGCGCCGGCTGCCGCACCCGGGGCGGATCCTGATGCTGCTGGCCGTCGTGCCCTTCCACACCTTCCTGGGTCTGACGATCATGAGCACGTCGACGCTGCTGGGATCCGGCTGGTACGACCGGCTCGTGCGGCCCTGGGGGGTGAGCCCGCTCAGCGACCAGCACACGGCGGGCGGCATCGCCTGGTCGTTCGGGGAGCTGCCGACATTCACCGTGCTGTTGGTGCTGGTCGCCCAGTGGGCCCGCATGGATGAGCGGCGCAGCCGGGCCCGGGAGCGGCGTATCTCCGCCGCCGGTGACGTGGACGCGGAACTCGACGCGTACAACGCCTATCTCGCCCGGCTGAACGACGGCCCCCGCCGTCGCACCGCGGCCTCGTCGGCGAGCGGCGCCCCCTCCGGACCCTCCCGGTCCTGCGCGGAGGGCACGACGACGCTGCCGCCCCGGCCCCGCGAGGCACCCGACGACGGCGGCACTCCGACCGCACGCTGACCGCCCCGGCACGTGCCGCTCTCCGAGGGGTGGTCCGCAGAGCGGTCAGATCGCGGGGGCGGGTTCAGGCGCCGAGTCCCGACGCCTTCTCGCGCACGACGGCCCTGGGCGCTGCCTCGGCATCCGACAGGCCGGCGGCGGGCGACAGGCCGGCGGCGGGTACCTCGGTGCTCGGCCGCCCAGCGTCGGAGGCCGAGGTGGGGCCGCCCGCGGGCAGGGTACGGACGTGGCTGCGGGGCGCCGTCAGCCGGCGGGCCGCGCCGGAGTGGTCTCCTTCCCCGCCGGCCAGCAGGCGCCCGGCCACCAGCCAGACGAGTTCGAGCAGCACCGCCGCCACGGCCGCGATGCCGACCGCCGTCCACGGCCCGGTGGTGCCGACCAGCGACAGCTGGAAGAAGTCCTGGGCGAACGGGACGACCAGGACGAGCGCGAAGGCGCCGGCCATGGTCAGTACCAGCGCCACACGCCACCAGGTGTAGGGCCGGGCGACGATCGCCAGCGCCCATAGCGCGACGAGGAACAGGGTGAGGGTCGCCATCGACGTCTCGGCGTCGAGATCGTCGTAGATCGAGCGGGCGACCAGGTAGGAGACCATGGTCGCGGCGCCGGCGAGGATGCCCGCGGGCAGGGCGAAGCGTAGTACGCGGCTGACGAAGTCCGGGCGGGCCCGCTCCGCGTTCGGCGCGAGCGCCAGGAAGAACGCCGGGATGCCGATCGTCAGCGATCCCAGCAGGGTCAGGTGCCGCGGCAGGAACGGATAGGGCACCCGGGTGATGACGACGAGCACGGCGAGCAGCACCGAGTAGACGGTCTTGGTGAGGAACAGGTTCGCGACCCGCTCGATGTTGCCGATGACGCGCCGGCCCTCGGCGACGACGGACGGCAGCGTCGCGAAGCTGTTGTCGAGCAGGACGATCTGGGCGACACCGCGGGTCGCCTGGCTGCCCGCGCCCATGGCGACGCCGATGTCGGCGTCCTTGAGAGCGAGGACGTCGTTGACACCGTCGCCGGTCATGGCGACCGTGTGCCCGCGTGACTGCAGCGCCCCGACCATGTCCCGCTTCTGCGCCGGGGTGACGCGACCGAACACCGAGTGCGCCTCGAGGGCGTCGGCGAGCCCGGCACGGTCGGTCGGCAGCGTGCGGGCGTCGACGGGATTCTCCGCGCCGGGCAGGCCGAGGCTGCGCGCGACGGCCCCGACGGACACCGCGTTGTCCCCGGAGATCACCTTGGCCGCCACGTTCTGCTCGGCGAAGTACCGCAGCGTGTCGGCGGCGTCGGAGCGCAGCCGCTGGGCCAGCACCACCAACGCGAGGGGCGTGACGGTGTCGGGGACGCCCGCCGGGTCTGCCAGGGCGTTGTCCAGCGCGGCGGACGAGCGCCCGAGCAGCAGGACCCGCAGGCCCCGCTCGCCGTAGGCGTCGGCCTCGCCGAGCACCTCGTGGCCGGCGGGCAGCAGCACGTCCGGTGCGCCGAGCAGCCACGTCGCCTCGGTGCCGGTGGGGTCGGCGAGTCTCGCCCCGCTCCACTTGCGGGCCGAGGAGAACGGGGCGTCGGCGCGCGCGGCCCAGCCGGGCGGCGCTGGGCAGGCCTCGATGATCGCACTCATGCTGGGATTGGGCCGGCCGTCGGCGGCGCCGAGCGCGCCGAGCACGTCGCGGGCCAGCGTCCGCGTGTCGCCACCGTCGTCGGCGGCGACGACCCGCAGCTCGGCGACGTCCATCGCCGCCTCGGTGAGCGTCCCGGTCTTGTCCAGGCAGACGACGTCGACGCGGGCGAGCCCCTCGATCGCCGGAAGTTCCTGGACCAGGCACTGGCGGCGGCCGAGGCGGACGACACCGACGGCGAAGGCGACCGAGGTGAGCAGCACCAGCCCCTCGGGCACCATCGGCACGAGTCCCGCGACCATGCGGCGGATGCCCTCGGGCAGGTCGTCGCCACTGACCACGATCTGGCTGATGATCAGCGCGATCCCGGTCGGGATGATCATCCAGGTGACGACACGCAGGATCGTGCTGATGCCGGTGCGCAGCTCGGAGCGCACGAGGGTGAACCGGCTGGCCTCCTCGGCGAGCTGCGCGGCGTAGGCCGCCCGGCCGACCCGGGTGGCGCGGAAGGCGCCCGTGCCGGCGACGACGAAGCTGCCCGACATCACCTGGTCGCCGGGCTGCTTGTGGACCGGGTCCGCCTCGCCGGTGAGCAGCGACTCGTCGACCTCGAGGTGCTCGGCCTGGACGACCTCACCGTCGACCGGTATACGGTCGCCGGGGCCGAGCTCGAGGATGTCGTCGAGGACGATCTCGGCGGCCGGGATCTCGGCGGGGACGCCGTCGCGGCGCACCATGGGTCGGCTCTCCCCGACGACGGCGAGCCGGTCCAGAGTCCGCTTGGCGCGCAGCTCCTGGAACATCCCCACCAGCGTGTTGGCAATGATCACCCCGCCGAACAGGGCGTCCTGCAGGGGGCCGACGGTGAGCACGAGGATCAGCAGGACGCCGATGATGGCGTTGATCCGGGTGAAGATGTTCGCCCGGGCGATCTCGCCGAACGAGCGGCTGGAGCGGGTCGGCACGTCGTTGACCCGGCCGTCGGCGATCCGCTCGGCGACCTCGGCGGCCGTCAGGCCCACCGCCGGCGCGGGCGGTCGGGACTGCGCTTCGACGGCGGCCTCCCGGGCGGATCCCTGTTCCGGGGACGGTCGCGCTCCCGCGACCTCTGGCCGATCCATCGTGTCCTCCCGCTCGTGCCCCGACACGTGTCCCCCGCGTCCCCGCGCCTCACGGGTCACCACGCGCTCCACACCGCGCGTGCCGTACCCCGCACGTCGCATGAAGGTGTCAACCCACCGTAGTCGACAGGCCCGGCGCCGGTCCGCCCGCGGGGGTTCAGTCGACCTCGGCGCCCGACCGCGCGTCGAGGGCACCGGCGGCAAGCAGGGCCAACAGGAGCAGTCCCAGCCCGACCCGGTACGCGACGAACGGCGCGAAGCTGCGGGTGGTGATGTAGCGCAGGAACCAGGCGATCGCCGCGTACCCGGTGAGGAACGCCACCACCGTGGCGACCAGCGTCGGCCCCCAGGCGACCTCCGCGTCGGCGCCGCTGACCGCCACTGCGGCCCCGGCGGACCCGTCCGGGCCAGTGGCCGAGGGCGCACCGTGCGCGGCCTCGGCGCCGGCGTCCCGCGGACCGCCGATGTTGCGCAGTTCGAACAGGCCCGAGGCGAGCACCGCTGGCATCGCCAGCAGGAACGAGTAGCGGGCCGCTGCCTCCCGGGTGTAGCCGAGCAGCAGGCCTCCGCTGATCGTGGCCCCGGACCGGGACACTCCCGGGATCAGGGCCGCCGACTGGGCCAGGCCGTAGAGCACACCGTCGCGGACCGACAGGTCCGTGAGGGTCTTGCGCCGGCGCGGTACCGCGTGGCGCCCGGCCGGCCAGCCGCGGCTCGCGTACCAGTCGGCGCCGCCGAGGATCAGTCCGAGCGTGATCAGCGTCGCCGCGATCAGGCGCAGGTCACGGAACGGTCCCTCGATCGCCTCCTGCAGCGTCACGCCGAGCAGGCCGATGGGGATCGTGCCGAGCAGGACCAGCCAGCCGATGCGGGCGTCGGGATCCGCGCGAGCCTCGCGGCGGGTGATCGAGGCGACCCAGGCCCGCAGGATGCGGGCGATGTCGCGGCGGAAGTAGATCAGCACGGCGGCCTCGGTGCCGATCTGGGTGACCGCGGTGAAGGCCGCGCCGGGATCGTCCCAGCCGGCGAGCGCGGCGGTGACCCGCAGATGCGCGCTGGAGGACACCGGCAGGAACTCGGTGAGCCCCTGCACCAGGCCCAGAACCGTCCCCTTCAGGTAGTTCATCGAGCCCGGCCGGCGACCGGGTCAGCCTGGCCGTCGCCGCCCGCCGGCCGTACCCGACCCCGCCCCGCGCTCACCGGCCACCCGCTGCCCACACACCCCTGCACTCGCCCCACGCTAGCGGAGCGCGCTCCCCGCTCCGTGGGCGGGGCCAGGGCGGGCGGGCATCGACCGGCCCCGCGGGTATCGCCGTCTCGCGGGCGCCGCCGTCTCGCGGGCGCCGGCGGGCCGCGGCAGGCGCGGCGCGGCCGACACGCGCCGACGCGGCCGTCGGCGGGCACCACGCGCGGCCGCGCCGTCCCCGCTCAGGTCCGGCGGCCGTGCCCGTTCGTGACCGATCCCACCCGACCGGCACCGCGGTGACCGGTGCCGGCGCGGGGAGCACCGCGCCGCCCGCCCGCGCCGCGCGGACCGCCTGCGGGCTCCAGCTGCAGGACTCGACGCCACAGTCCGAGCGGGCCGAGCTCGCTGGGCACCGCCGCGGTGATCTCGACAGCCAGGTCGTCCTCGTCGACACGGGCGGACGCCCTGCCTCGCGCCCGTCCGGCCACCGCACGCCCGGCGGCGCGGTGCCGGATGTCACGGCGGCCGGACCCGGCCTGGTCGGCGATGTAGGTACCGGCGGCGACCGCCAGGGCGACCGGCCACTCGATCAGCTCGATCGCGGCCAGGGTTCCCAGCCCCAGGTAGTAGGCGCTACGACGGGCAGTGGGCAGGGCGACGGGGCCGATGCGCAGCGCGCCGGGAGCCGGCGGCGGGCTGACCTCGAAACGAGCGGTCACGAAGGGTAGGCGCAGCGTCGCGGACCGGATGTCCGCGGGGCCGAGGGATCCTGGCCGCGACGAGGCCGCGCGCCGGGCCGGCGTGGATACCGCCCCCGGCGAGGTCGCCGCCCCCGAGGGAGTTCCCGACGTCGAGGAGGAGGCCCGTCTGGACGCGGAGGCCGATGTCGCGGCGCCTGCTCTGGTGGCGCCGGCCCTCGAGGCACCTGTCCTCGACGCGGATGTCCTCGACGCGGATGTCCTCGACGTCGCCGTCCCTCCGGCGCGGGTTGACCCGGTCGTGGTGCGCGTCGCGCCCGCTCCAGCGCTGCCCGTGGCGGCGCGGCTCGTGCTCGCCCGCGTGGCCGGCGATCGCGTCGTCGCCGCGGACGCCGCCGCCGCGCCCGTCGCGGCTCTGGCCGCCTTCGCCGTGCCCGCCTTCGCCGTGCCTGTCCTGCTCGTGCCTGTCCTGCTCGCGGTCGCTTTCACGGCGCCGGCGCTCGTGCCACGGGCCGCGGTGGCCTTGGCGGCGTTCGACTTCACGGCGCCTCGCCCGGCCGCGTCCCCACCCGCGGCGGCCTGCCGTGCCGCACCCGTCACCCGGGCGGTGGCGGCAGTGGATCGCGTCGAGGTGGAACCGCCGGATCCCGCCGAGGCGCCCGACCTGGTGGTGGTGGGGATGGCGCGGGCTGATCCCGCGGTGCCTGCCGTCGAGGACGAACTTGTCGCGCCCGCGGCGTTCGGACTCCCGTCAGCCGGCGCGACAGTGCCGGGTGACGCGGGCGCTCCGCCGATCACCGAGGAGCCGTTGCGGGTGGCGCCGGTCCCGCCGGCGGCCGGCGTCCCCGACGTGCCGTCCCGGCCTGGTCCCCCCGGTGGGGGTGGCGCCGCGGGCGACACGAACGTGGGGCTGACCAAGGCCCCGCCGACGGTCCCGCGCAGGCCGACGCCGTTCGGTCGGGCGCCGTTCGGTTCGGCGCCGTTCCTGGAGCTCGTGCTTGCCATGGAGCGCTTCCTCCCACCAGCCAGCCAGAGACTACTAAAAGTCATCGGTTCGCTTCGATGGGTGCACAGCCTGGCAGCTGGCGGGCCTTCGCGCTACCGCACGCGGCAATCAGTTGGACGCTTGGTCCGCCGCGAGCCGCCGACCGCCATGCCGATCCGCGACGGCGAAACCGACATGAAGCATCCTGATCGCCTCATCCAGGATGGCGACAAGGTCGGCGCCGTCGGCCTTGAGCCACTGCTCGTAGGCGCTCACCGCCACCCCGAGGTGCGCGGCCGCAACCGCCTGCGGCAGCAGCGCGGCCGTGGGCTGCGCCGTCCGGTGCGCGACGAACTCGGCGACGACCGCGCGCCAGCTCGCGAAACGCAGCGTCGAATGCGCCTGCAGGGCCGGCGTGCGCAGGATCAGCGTCATGCGGCGACGCAGCCAGGCGCCTTCGGCGGACGGATAGGTGTTGAAGTCAAGAATCGCCCGGCGCAGCGCGGTCAGCATCGGTTCGTCCGCCGAGGCGGCGGCGAGTGCCGAGCGCATGACCTCGAGGTGCGCGTCGAAGTTTCCCCAGGCGAGATCGTTCTTGGACGCGAAATACCGGAAGACGGTGCGCCGGCCTATGCCCGCCTCGCGGGCGATGTCGTCGACCGTCGTCTCCTCAAAACCTCGCTCGGTGAACATCCGCAACGCCAGGTGCTCGAGTTCTGACGCGCTGGTGGCGGGCCGGCGACCCGAACGCCGACCGTCCACGATCCGGGCCGTGGTGACCACGTGCCCCTCACCTCACCTCCGCCGCACCAGGTCCTACCTGTCTCGGACTCACGGCGACCGCCCACCCCACCGCTGGCACCGCGAGCTCGCGGACCCTTCCACCGTATCGGTCCCAACCGACACCGAGCGCGATCGCCGGCCGGCGGCGGAGCGTCGCCCGCCTACCGATGAGGAGGAAACACCCGCCACCACCACGAGGAGTAGCATGGCACCCGTCCATCATCTGGGAGAAACAGCCCACATGGTGAGACGGGCCGAGCGAGTTCCCGCTGGAACGCCATGTTTGGTCGCCCGCGACGGGCCGCGACACGCGGTGCGGCGTCGGGAGTTGACGTGCCGGAATGCCGCCGAGATCCGGTGGGCGGTCGGCATGCCGGCGGGCCGCCGGATCTCGGCGCACCGTGTGCGGTCCAGGCCGGTTGGCCCGCCATCCCCGCCCCGTCCTGATCCACGCAGACCCGCGGTCCGCCGATCCGTGCCCGACCATGCGTCCGTGCTGGCGGGACCATGAGTCGACCGGGCATCGGTGCATGCCAGGCCGAATTGGAGTTCCCCTAGCCATGTGTTCCGTGGACTCGCGGACCGCCACGCCGTGCGCCCCCGCTCCCGCACTCGCCCGGCGGGCCGCCGGACTGCGCTCCTCACCCGTGCGCGACCTGCTCGCCCTCACCGCCCGCCCCGAGGTCATCTCGTTCGCCGGCGGTCTGCCCGCCCCCGACCTCCTCGACGCGGCCGGCATCCGGCGCGCCTACGACCACGTGCTCGCCGAGCCCTCCGCGCGGTCGCTGCAGTACTCCACCACCGAGGGCGACCCGGACCTGCGCGCGCTGCTCGCTGGCCGCCTCGCGCGCCGGGGCCTGCCGACGAGCCCCGACGGCCTGCTGGTGACCACCGGCTCCCAGCAGGCCCTGGCACTGCTCGGCACAGCGCTGCTGGATCCCGGCGACGTCGTTCTCGTCGAGGACCCGACGTACCTGGCCGCGTTGCAGTGCTTCGGGCTCGCCGGCGCGCGCGTGATCGCGGTCCCGACCGACGACGACGGTGTGCGACCTGACGACCTCGACCAGGCCGTGGCACGGCACCAGCCGCGGCTGCTCTACCTCGTGCCCACCTTCCAGAACCCGACCGGGCGCACCATGCCGGGACACCGGCGGCGCGCCGTCGCCGAGATCGCCGCGCGACGCGGCCTGTGGATCGTCGAGGACGACCCCTACGGCGAGCTGCGTTTCGAGGGCGCCGCCGAGCCGTGGATCGCCGCCGACCCCATCGCCGCCGACCGCACAGTCCTGCTCGGCAGCCTGTCCAAGACGATGGCACCGGGCATGCGGCTGGGCTGGCTACGCGCGCCCGACCCTCTGCGACGCGCGTGTGTGATCGCCAAGCAGGCCACCGACCTGCACTCCTCCACCATCGACCAGGCCGCCGCGGCGCGGTATCTCCGCGACGGCGCCCCGGCCGACCCGAACCCACCGGCGGTGGGCCCCGCCGCCGGCCCCGACGGCCACGTCCGGCGGATGTGCGCCGCGTACCGCGAACGCCGCGACACGATGCTCGCCGCGCTACCGGCCGCGCTGCCCGCGGGCAGCCGGTGGACGACGCCCCGCGGCGGCATGTTCGTCTGGGTGTGGCTCCCGGCGGGGTACGACGCCACCGCGCTGCTGCCGGTGGCCCTCGAGCACGAGGTCGCCTACGTCCCCGGCGCCGCGTTCTTCGCCGGCCGACCGGATCCCTCGACGCTGCGGCTGTCGTTCACCACGCATCCGCCCGAGCGTATCGCCGAGGGAGTCGCCCGCCTTTCCCGCGCCCTTGGTGGTGCCATGGTGTCCGCGTGAGGGCGACCGGCGCCGGCCGCGCCGCGCAGTTCCAGGGTGGCGCACTTGATCCCGCCGCCCGCGTGGCGCAGTTCGCCGACGTCGATGCAGATTGGGTCGAATCCCCGTGCGCGCAGCGCCGCCGCGAACCGGTGCGCGCCCGCCGGCAGCACGACGTGACGTCCGTCGCTGACCGCGTTGAGCGCGAGGAGCAGCGCCTCGTCCTGCGGCACCGTGATCGCGTCAGGGAACAGACGTTCCAGGTGGGCCCGGCTCGGCGCGTCGAACGCCGCCGGCAGGTAGGCGACGAGATCCTCGTCGAGGACACACAGCGCGGTGTCGAGATGGTAGAAGCGCGGGTCGACGAGCCGCAGTGGATGGATCGGGCGTCGCAACAGGGCGGCCACCTCGGCGTGGGCGGCGGACTCCGTGCGAAAGCCCATACCGGCGAGGATCCCCGCGCGGGTGAGCAGGAAGTCGCCCTCGCCCTCGTTGACGTAGCGGGGCCGATGAGCGCCCCGGGGCGCCAGGGCGGCGAGCCTGCGCAGGTAGAGATCCTCCTCCTCGCGGCGATGCGGGAATCGAAACCGCACCCCGACCGCGCGCCCGTCCACGACGACCCCGCCGTTCGCCGCGAACACCATGTCCGGCAGCCGAGGACGCGGCTCGATCAGCTCGACGGTGTGCCCGAGGCCGCGGTAGAGCGCCTGCAGTGCCTCCCACTGCGCGCAGGCCCGCGCCGCGTCGACCGGTCTGTCCGGATCCATCCACCAGTTGATGGCATAGCGGACGTCGAAGTAGGTCGGACGACACATGAGGTAGCGACGAGTGATCGCCCGGCGGCGGACCGCCACTCCTGCCGTCATCGCCGACACATCCTTCCCTGCCTGCGGGCCCTGCCTGCGGGCCCTGCCTGCGGGCAGGCGCTCCGAGAGGACGCCCGCCCAGGGCGCCGACCTGGTGGCCGGTACCAGCCGAGGAACCGGCCCCGCCCGCACGACCAGCATCGCCCCACGACGCTGCCCGTCCGGAAGGGTGGAGAGGACGACCACGATGCCTGTGCGCCCGCCCTTGCCGGGCTCGCCCCGCACACCGCGCCACCTCCGCTCCCCGATGTTCCCGTCCAGCGGGATCGCCACGCGCTCGGCGGGCCTGCGCGGCGCCGCTCGCGACACCGATCACGGCGCCTCCACCCCGCACCGCGTCGTCGCGGCCCGCACCGGCGCGGTCGCCTCGCCCGGGCCCACTGGCGTATCCGCATGACCACGCGACCCGCCTCCACCACCGGACCGGCCACCACGCCCACTCCCCCGTCCGGCGCTGATCCCGTACCGGTTCCGCGGCTCGCGGCCCGGTCGACGACCCCGCGCCCGCCCGTGCTGCGTGCCGACGCCGTGTCCTTGATCCGCGACGGGCGCGAGCTGCTCACCGAGATCGAGCTCACCGTGCGACCGGGGGAGCACTGGGCGCTGCTCGGCCCGAACGGCGCGGGCAAGAGCACCCTGCTGAGTCTGTGCGGCGCCGTGCGTCATCCCACCCGCGGCAGCGTGGAGGTGCTCGGCCACCAGCTTGGCCGTGTCGACGTGCGTGCGCTGCGCGGTTGGATCGGGCATGTCGACCCGCGCCATCCACTGCGCAGTCCGCTGACTGTCGAGGAGGTCGTCCTGACCGGGGCGACCGGCTCCGTCGAGCTCGTCCCCCGTTGGCGCCCGACGGCCCGCCAACGACGACAGGTGGAGGATCTCCTCGCCCTGCTCGGCATCGCCGCGATCCGCGAGGCGCGTTGGCCGGTGCTCTCCCAGGGGGAACGAGGCCGGGCGCTCATCGCGCGGGCGCTGATGCCCGAACCCCGGCTCCTTCTGCTCGACGAGCCCGCGACCGGGCTCGACGTCGCAGCCCGGGAACGCCTGCTGACGAGCATCGAGACGCTGGCCGACGAGCTCGGCGACCTCGCGAGCGTGCTCGTCACCCATCACCTCGAGGACCTGCCGATCAGCACCGGGCACGCGATGCTGCTGCGCGGCGGACGAGTGCTGGCAGCCGGGCCGGTCGACGACGTGCTCACCTCGGAGCTGGTCAGCGCCTGCTTCGATTACCCGATCGAGGTATGCCGCACCGAGGGGCGATGGTCGGCGCGGGCACCACGGCGAGCACGTAACCAGAAGGGCCGACCTTCCTGACTCGGGCCCCACCCGCGTGTTCTTTCGCGAAAGCGGCTGTTTGACAGATATCTCCCCGGGGACATCTCCGCGCGATCATCCGGCGAACAGATGGGCGGCGCACCCCGCACCGCCGCCGGCCACGACACAGACAGCGGAGGTCCCCGTGCTCTGGTTCATCATCAGCATGATTCTGCTCGGACTCGTGGCGGGCGCGGTCGCCAGGCTCCTCGTTCCCGGCCGGGACCCGCTGAGCATTCCAGCGACGATCGTGCTGGGCATTGTCGGCTCGTTCGTCGGAGGATTCCTCGGATTCGCGCTGTTTGGTCACGACTTCGACGAGGGTGCCTTCCAGCCTTCCGGTCTCATCGGCTCGGTCATCGGGGCGATCATCGCGCTGCTCGTCTACCGGGCGGTCCACGGTCGCCGGCCCGTCCACCACTGACCCCGTCCGGGCGGACCCAGGTCACCACTGACCCGGGTCCGTCCGGTGGCTCGGCGCGACGGAGGCCGCCGCCCATGTCAGGCTGTCAGCGCACCCGTGCTTTCACCCTCGGCTATCGCCGCGGGCGAGCGGTGACGGAGGGCAGCAGTCAGTGACGGCGGCCGCGTGCCAGCCGGTGGGGCATGGTCGCGCGGACGGGCGGTGGTCATGGCGGAGCACCAGGACGGTCAGCGGGACGGCACGTCGTCGCCCGGCAAGCGCGACCTGACGCCGCGCTCACCGCGGCACGGCCCGCCCCCCGGCGAGGCAGGCGGCACGCAGCGCTGGTTCGAGCCGACCGAGCCCACCCGGGGCATGTTCACCGGTTCCCCGCGACCCGGCGACGGCGGCAGCGAGGAGCAGGCGATCGCCGCGGGTGCCGTCCCGGCGCCGCGCGCGGTGATCGCACCCCGGGGAGCGCCCCGGGATCCGCTGCGCCTGCCCCGTCGGATCGGGCCAGCGCCCGGCACCACGCCGCCGCTGCTGGACGCCCCCAGTGTCCCCATCGGGCTGCGGGAGTGCGCCGGGTGCGGCGCGCCGGTGGCCCGGCCCGGCCCGTCGGGCGCGGTGGCGCTCGACGGCGTCTGCGAGGGCTGCGGCCACCGCTACTCGTTCACGGTGAAGTTGCGGCCCGGGGAGCGCGTGGGCAGGTACACCGTGCACGGCGTGATCGCTCACGGCGGGCTGGGCTGGGTGTACGCGGCCACCGACGACAACCTCGGCGGAGACGACGTCCAGGCGTGGGTGGTGCTCAAGGGGCTGCTCGACGCGGCGAATCCCGAGGCGCGGCGCATCGCGGAGGGCGAGCGACGGATCCTCACCACCGTGTCGCACCCGGCGATCGTGAAGATCCTGGACTACGTCACGCACGATGGCGAGGACTACATCGTGATGGAGTACGTGTCCGGACTGTCCCTGACGGCACTGGCCGAGGCGGGCCCGCCCAGCGCGGATGGCCGCCCCGTGCCGCCCGTGGTGGCCGACATCCTGCGCTATCTGCTGCGCGTCCTGCCCGCCCTGGGACATCTGCACCGTATGGGACTGGTGTACTGCGACTTCAAGCCGGACAACGTGATGATCACCGCGTCGGGCGTGAAGCTGATCGACCTCGGCGGTGCCCGCCGCCTGGACGATCGTGTCTCCGGCTATCTGTCCACGCCCGGATACCGCGCTCCCGAGATCGACGACGACGGCGAGCGGCCGGCAGGCGTGGACCGGGCCGCGCCCTCGGTGGCGACGGACGTCTTCGCGGTCGCCCGGACCCTCGCGCGGCTTGTCCTGGGCCGCTTTCCCGGCTTCGTCGACGCCTACCGGCACGTGCTGCCCCCGCGGCGCGCCCATCCCCCGCTGCGCGAGTTCGAATCGCTGGATCGGCTGCTGCGCCGCGCCACCGCGACCGATCCGCGGCGGCGCTTCCCGAGCACCACCGAGCTCGCCGACGAGATGGTCGGCGTGCTCTACGAGATCGTCGCGCGCACCGAGGGCCCGGTCCCGCCGCTGGCGAGCCGATGGTTCGATGCCGCCGGGCATCCCACCGGCGAGGCCGGTCCCGCCGGACCGCCCGCTGCCTGGGAGGTGCTGCCCGACCTGCGGATCGACCCGGACGATCCGCGTGCCCCGGCGCTGGCCGCCGGACCCGACGAGGACCCGGCCGCCCTCGCTGCCCGGCTCGCCGCGGTCTCGCCGGTGACCACGGAGGTCCGTCTGTCACTCGCCCGCGCCGCGATCCGGGCCGGGCACCTCGAGCAGGCCGCGCGGACCCTGGATGACGCGGCCACGGCCGCGCCCCAGGAGTGGCGGGTCGACTGGTACCGGGGCCTCGCGGCGCTGGTGGGCAGGTGCCCGGGACTCGCCGCAACGGCCTTCGACCGCGTGTACTCGCAGCTGCCGGGCGAACTCGCACCCCGGCTCGCGCTCGCGACCGCGCTGGCCGACGTGGCCGCTCGGGCGGGTTCGCCGGCCGAGCGGGCGGCCGCCAGGGAACGCGCGGCCGCGCTGTTCGACGTCGTGAGCGTCATCGATCCGGGCGTGACCAGCGCCGCGTTCGGGCTGGCCCGCTGCCGCACCGACGCGACCGGCAAGCTCGACGCCTACCAGCGCGTGCCTCGCTCCTCCTTCGCCTACACCGCCGCCAGGGTGAGGATGATCGGCGTACTGGTCGACCGCGCCGGACGCCCGGACGTACCCGGCGTGAGCCTGGCCGCCCTGCTGCGGGCCGCGGCGATGCTCGCCGATACCCTGCTGGACCTGGGTGAGAGGCGCCGCGCCGAGCTGCGTCGCGACATTCTCGCCACCGGGCTCACGCTGCTCGCCGAGGGCACGCTCACCCCCGACGCCTCCCGTCCCCCGACGCTGCTCGGCTGCCCGCTGGTCGAACGTGACCTGCGCTTCGCCCTCGCCACGACCTACCGGGAGATGGCCCGGCTCACCAGTGACCGCGCCGCCCGGGTCCAGCTCGTCGATCGGGCGAACCACGCCCGCCCCCGCACGCTGTTCTAGGACGTTCTAGGACAGCCGGGGTCCTGCGTTCGGAGCCCGTGGCGAGCAGCCAGCCCGGCCCCTCGGGCGCCCGCGCCACCCGGAGGCACTCAGGACGCGAGGTCGGACAGCGGTGGTCGGCCGGGTACCCGCAGCCCCGGGCGTAGCCACTCGTCGTACAGCCGCGTCCACGTGCCGTCCGACATGATCTGCCGCAGGACCCCGTTCACGAACGCGACGAACTCGTCATCGCCCACCGCGTCCCCGGTGATCGGCATCGCGATGCCGTACGGCTCATCGAGCTGCCCGCCGGCCGCGAACGCCGCGCCGAACGCCGGCGGGCCCAGCACGGTGGTGTAAGGGTCCTGGGCGGCGAGTCCCGCGAGCAGAACATCGTCACCGACGATCGCGTCGACGTCGCCGTACTGGAGGGCCACCAGGCAGTCGGCGATGCGCGGGCGGGTCACCGGCCGCGGCGCGGGCGGGGGCACCCGCGCCAGCTTCTCGCTGGCGGTGCTGCCCGCCGAGGTGCACACCGGGCGGCCGGCGAGGTCGGCCAGGTCGGCGATCCCGGCGTTCTGCCGCACCAGCAGTCGCAGGGTGGACTCGTAGTACACGCTGGAGAAGCGGACCTGGCGCTTGCGCTCACAGGTGATGGTCATGGTGGCGACCAGCATGTCGACCATGTTCGACCGCAGCAGATCCTCGCGTTCGGACGTGGTGACCGCGCGGAACTGGATGTGGTCGTCGACGTCCGCGGGCCCGAAGATGGCCGCGGCCACCGCGCGGGCGATGCCGACGTCGAACCCCTCGAGCCGCAGCGTGCGCCAGTTCATCAGGCCGGCGGGCGGCGCATCGGTGACGATGCCGACGCGCAGGTATCCCCGGTCCCGGGCGATCACGCCCATCCGGCTGCCCGGTGGCATGCGCCCGGGTGTGGGCATGGGCCACAGCGGCGGCTCGCTGGCACGCACCGGACGCCCGTCCGCGCGGCAGGTGCCGTCCGGCCGCGCCGCGGCCCCCGGGTCCGACGAGGCCGGGGTCGGTTCGGCGGGCGCCGGAGAGCGCGGCAGCGGGCCGGCCTCGATCGGCAGGGGGCTGCGGGCCGTGCTGCAGCCTGCCATGACCAGGGCCCCGCAGCAGGCGAGCACGATCGCGGCCCGGGCACGCGCCGCCATGCCCTGATCGGCGCGTGGGGCGCCTCGTCGCGCCGCCGCGGCGACGGCGCGGCCGCCCACGCCGCTCACAGATACTCCCGAAGCCGGGGCCACATGCCTGCCACCGCGGCGAGGATCGCGGCGAGGATCAGCGCCGGCGCGCCCAGGCGGAGCCCGCGCAGCGCGCCCGCGGCCTCGTGGACATCCGCCTCGAACCGGCCGCGAGCGCCGTCGATCGCTGTGTCGAGCGTGCCGACAAACCGGGCGAACGCGGCGGTGCCCGGGCCGAGGGTGCGGGTCACCGCCTCGCCGAACGTGTCGGACGTGCGCGGGTCCCCGCCGCTGGAACCGGCGTCGCCGGGACCGTGCGCGGCGGCCACCACGGAGTCCGGCGAGGAGGCTAGCAGGCGGACCACCGAGTCCCGCACCCGCAGCCAGGACCGCAGCTGCGCCTCCAGGCCTGCGGGCAGATCCGCCCCCTGCCGGTTGTCGAGCGCGACGACGAGCGAACCACGCCGGGTGACCGGCTCGGGAGGCAGGCGGTCCCCGGCGGGATCGAATCCCAGTCCCCTCGCCACCCAGGCGAAGTGCTCGTCGAAGCGAACGCCGTTGCCCAGCGCCGCCAGCGACAGGTTCTCGTCGACGCGGGCCTCCAACGCCAGGGTCTTGGAGCGCGCGAGGAGCGTCATCGGGCGGTAGCCGGCGTCGCGGCCGGTGTCGAGCCGGGTCTGCTGGGTGCCGAACGACACCGCCGTCCAGATGATCGCCGTCAGCACCGCCGCGGTCGCGAGAAGCAGACCTGGGTTGATCAGCCGGTTGGTCCTGCGCACCAGCAGCAGTTGCACTCCCAGCAGCGAGCCAAGCGCGAGACCGGCCGTGACGACGACCGCCCATTCCCCGCGCGCCCCGGTGGCTCGCCGGTAGGCGAGGTCCACCGCGTCGGCATACCGCGCGACCAGGACCTCCGTCGCGGGCAGGATCTGTGTGCGCATCATCGTCGAGGCCGCCCGCAGGTTCGCCTCGCCGACGGACAGGCCGGCCCGGTTGTTCGCCCGGGCCCGCTCCACCATCCCGTTGTAGACCGGAATCGCCTCGGCCAGCAGGTCGAGCGGGCAGGCCACCGACGGCGCGCCCGCCGCGGGGCGCGCGGCCGACCGCGTGGGCGGGCCGTGCGCGGCCCAGCGCGCTCCCGGCCGTGCGACCACGCCCGCCGTTTCCCCGGCCGCCGGACCGGGACGCGCGGCCTGTGACGGGATGGCGACCGACGCCTGCGCCGACCAGGGCGGTTCCATACTCCCGGCCTGGTCGGCGTCAGCAGGGCCGTCGCCGTCGGCCCCGCCGGCGGCACCCGGCGCGTCGTCACCAGCGTCGTCCGGATCGGGGACCGCTGGCAGGACAGCCGGACCGCGCCGAGCGCCCCCGTCCGCAGCGCACAGCCCGGGATCGAGACGACGAAGATCCAGGACGTCACGGGCGGACTCGGCGACGCTCGTCTCGAACGGGGCGTCGCTCTTGATCCCGTCATACCGGTGTCGCAACCGCGCGGCCGGCGCGGCGCGGTCCACCAGAAGCTCGACCGAGGTGAAGACCTCCGCGGCGGCTGCCGCATCAGCCTGGGACAGCGCCACACGCAGCTCCTGCGCCGTCGCCAGCGCGCGGCCCTGGTGGGTCACGAGGTCGTCGGTCGCGTCGAGGCGATGGGCGACGACCGCACGCAGGGTGAGACCGAACATTCCGAGCGTCGTCACGAGCACCGCGAGCAGACCGACCAGACGCACCCCGGCGTCGCAGCGCGCCGCGATGCGGCGCGCCATCCACCGCACCCGCCGTCGTGGTCCCGCCCGGGGACGAGAGGGTCCACCCGCCCCTCCCACGCCGCGCCGGCGCAGCAACCGGTCACGAAGGCCGGTTCCTCCGCGCGGTGCCGGGGGGGGCGACAGGACGACCGTCACACTTACCGAGAGTACGCGCCACGACCACTCACGGTAACTCCATATAGGGTTTCGTCCGATTCGGCGGCACGACACCGCGGTGACCGGCGGCGGGCCTGGTGTGAGTGCCGGGAAGCTGATGTGGGTGCCGGGAAGGGAGTGGGCCGCGCCGTGTGCACATCATCGTTCGAGCAGGGTCAGGATGGCTGTGGCCCTGGCCTCCCCACCGGCACGGTTCCTCCGCCGCCGGGAGTGACCGACGCACGTCTGGCGCGCCAGATCGCCTTTCTGCTCGAGATCGACGGCCTGAAGTCCGTCCTGCGCCAGAGCCATCTGATCGACCTGTCCCGGCGGGAGAACGACGCCGAGCACTCCTGGCACCTGGCCATGCTCGCCGTCGTGCTCGGCGAGTACGCGACGGAGGAGGTAGACCAGGCGAAGGTCATCAGAATGCTGCTGATCCACGATCTGGTGGAGGTCTACGCCGGCGACACGTTCCTCTATGACACGCGCGGAGCCGCTGAGCAGGAGGAGCGCGAACGGGCCGCCGCGGACCGGCTGTTCCCCCAACTACCCGATGACCAGGCGGTGGCGCTACGGAGGCTGTGGGACGAGTTCGAGGAACGCCGCACGCCCGATGCCCGCTTCGCGCGCGCGCTGGACCGCGTCCAGCCGTTGCTGCTGAACTTCTACACCCGTGGCGCCAGCTGGCGGGCGCACCGCGTCACGAAGGCGCAGGTGCTGGCCCGCCGACAGCTGATCGAGGACGGCTCGCCAGCGCTGTGGGAGTACATCCAGGTCATGATCGACGAAGCGGTGCGCCGCGGGTACCTGCTCCCCTGATGCGGCAACGCCGGCGCAGCAGGGGAGCAGGAGTCGGGGCGTGCGGTTCAGCAGTCCCGCAGGGACTCCAGGAACAGCACAGTGCGCGCGGCCACGCTGCGCCGACCAGGCCCGGCCAGCAGGTCGTGGCCGCCGGGGGTGACGCCGAGCTCGGCCCGAGGCGCCGTCCGCGTGGTCATGCGTACCAGCGGCAGCGGGCTGACCTCGTCGTCCGCCCCGTGCATCAGCAGGATCGGCAGGTCGGGCAGGGTCCGCGGCGACGGCTCCTCGACCGGCAGACCGGCCACGGGAACGTGGAGCAGCGGCAGGCCGAGCAGAATCAGGCCGTCGGGCCGCACGGCGGGCGAGCCGACCATCGCGAGGGCCGCGAGCGCGCCGGTATCCGAGCCGAGCAGGACGAACGGCACACCCGGCACCCTGGTCTCCACGACCGCCGGTATCCGGTGCGCGCCGTCAGGCACGACGGTGAGCCGGTGACCATCGAGCGCCAGCCGGTCGGCGAGTTCGGTGAAGGCGTCGGCGTTCTCGCCGCGCCCCATCAGCACCGCGACGGTGGAACGGATGTCCACCCGGGAGCCGTCCGCCGGTCCGGATGAACCGCGAACGGGCGAGACGGGCAGGCCCGTCGGCGTGATCGTGGGGGTCGGATCGGTACGCGCGGCCGGAACCCGCGTGGCCTCCGTGGTGCGGAACGCGCCGGTCGACGCCCACACACGCGCGGCGACGGAACCGGCCGCCGTCGCGGGGGCCGCGGCGCGCGCGGGCGGAAGGGTGGTGGGAGGCGTCCTGGTATCGGAATCGGTGGCGAACGGCGGGCGGATCGGCGACATCATCGGCGCCTGGTTCTCCTTCGCGGGAGGACGGATCGCCGCGGCCGTGATCGGCCGGGCGTGCCGCATACGCGGCCATGGGTGTGATGGGCGTCAGGGGATTCGGGGATAAGGACCGTGGCTACGACCGGCGGACCGGGCATGCCTCTCCTACGGGCGGTACCGCGACCGCCCTGTCGGCTCACCGTCGGTTCCGGGGCCCGTGGCGAGCGTGGCGGCGGGGTGGGTCCAGTGCCGTCGAGGCGACACCGCGGCCCGGGTGGCCGGGCGGTCGGACCGTGTCCCACTCTGCCTGTGGTGACGGCTTCGGCAGGACATGGGGACGGCTGCCGTGATCCGCTTCATCCCACGCCGCCGCCCTCCGCCGCTGGGAGGACGAAAGGGCCGGCGACCCGCCGCATCCCGAACCGTGGAACCGCAGCGCCCATGAGCCGCGGACTCACGACCGAAGCTGCCCTCTCACCGAAGGGGGCGCGCCGGAAGGTGCCAACGCGAGTCGGTGACCATCACCGGGTTCCACCGTCAACGGACGGACACGGCGCGGGCGGACGGTCGGCGGACGGCCCCGACGGGATAGCCGCCGAGAGGGGGAGAGCCCCAAACGTCAGCGACAGCGCCAGGCGGTGAGGGAAGGAAAGGACAGCGGGAAGCTCCCGCATCGACGTCGAACGGACTGACGTGCGTCGACAGACATGTCTACTACTCTCGGTAGTGGAACCGTCTCCCGTCAAGGCGCCCATGGTGTAGTTTACATCACATGTGCACTCGCCCGCGGCGAGGTTCTGCATATCCGGTGGACACAGACCCACGGCAAGGGCATCACCGAGGGGATGCCCTTGCCGTGACCATGCGCGATCCGGGCCCGCGTCGAGGGACACGCCCCGGCCTGCGGATCCGGTCCGATCCGAGGACCCACGACGGTGACCTGAACGTGGGCGCCGACGCTGTCAGGCGGCTGGAGCGCCCTTGGCCTTCGCATAGCGCGCGGCGACGTCAGCCCAGTTGACAATGTTCCACAGGGCTGCCGCGTAGTCGGCCTTGACGTTCTTGTACTGCAGGTACCAGGCGTGCTCCCAGGCGTCGAACACCAGCAGCGGCGTGTTGCCCACGCCGACGTTGCTCTGGTGGTCGTACACCTGCTCGACGAGCAGACGCTGGCCGGTCGCGTCGTAGGCCAGCACGCCCCACCCGGACCCCTGCACCGTCGTCGTCGCGGCGTTCAGCTGCGCCTTGAACCCGTCGAAGGAGCCGAAGTCGGCGGCGATCGCCTCACCGAGCACACCGTCCGGCTTGTCGCCGCCGTCCGGCGAGAGGTTCTCCCAGTAGATCGAGTGGAGAATGTGTCCGGAGAGGTTGAAGGCGAGCGTCTTCTCCAGACCGACGATCGCCCCGAAGTCGCCCTTGTCCCGAGCCTCGGCGATCTTGTCCAGCGTGTCGTTGGCGCCCTTGACGTAGGTCGCGTGGTGCTTGTCGTGGTGGAGCTCGACTATCTGCCCGATGATGGACGGTTCCAGCGCGCCATAGTCATACTTCAGATCCGGCAGCGTGTACGTCGCCACTAGCGCACGATCCTTTCCATTCGCAAGGGATTCGCCCGGGGGTGCCCGGTGGGGGCTCCGGTCGATTCAGGTGGAGGCTCGACACGACGGCGACGGCCACCTGGCCCGGCGAGACGCCTGGTGGGAGCTGGCGAGACACAACAGACCCTCCCCTCCAGCCGGCCGCCGAGGCGGAAACCCGTGGACGTCGACGTCAGGTGCCGCGATCCCCGACAGGACACTATCTCCCACGGGATCGGTTCTGCAGAGCGAGGACCGGATGCCGTCGCCGGGAGGAAGTACCCGAGCCCGCCGCGGAACAACAGCACGTGACGATCACAGAACAGTTCGTGAAGGACCATGCGCGCTCGACCCCACACGCCCAGCGGAGAGGGACCACTACGGAGCCATAGCAATCCGTCGGGCTCGACCCACCCAATCCGCCCCCCGCACCCCGCACGCCTCATCCCGACGCCCGTGGCCCCGCCGCCGGCCGCGTCGGGGCCCTCGCCACGACGACGCTCGGGCACCGCCGTCAGTCGTCGTGGATCTGCTGGCTGAGGTAGTGCGCCGCGCCCACCTGCGAGATCAGCTCGAGCTGGGCGTCGAGCCAGTCGATGTGCTCCTCCTCGGAAACGAGGATCTCCTCGAGCAGGACCGCCGAACCCACGTCGCCGCGCTCCCGCGCGAGCGCAATTCCACGGCGCAGGAGGTCCACCGCTTCCAGCTCGCCCGCGTGGTCGATCTCCAGCTGCTCGGGCACGGTCTCCCCGATGCGCAGGGTATGCAGCCGCTGCAGGTTCGGCAGACCACCGAGATAGAGAACCCGCTCGATGAGCTTGTCGGCGTGCTTCATCTCGTCGATCGACTCGTGATAGTAGTGCTCAGCGATTCGACGATAACCCCAGTTTCGCTGCATCCGACTGTGCAGGAAATACTGATTGATGGTCGTCAGCTCATTGGTCAGCACACTGTTGAGCAGTTCTATGATTTCCGTGTCACCACGCGTCGCCATCGATAGCCACCTTTCTGCCGACCGTTTCCCGCCGGGCCTCACGGACCGCCACAGCGGCTCGACACCTACAGAACCAGCCCGCCCACCCACCCCGGATGCCCCACGATCTGCGACGACGGCGACACAGGACCGCCGGCCGGGCCGAGCTCACGGACCTCCCGACATCAGCAAATCACACGGATAGGGAATTCGCAGGGAAGCGAGCCGCCGGAGCCGACGTAGTTCCAGGACCGCAATACAGGTAAGGCTGCCTGAAGTTAGGGGAGGCTACCCAGAGGTGGTTGCCGCCCACGGTCCGAGGTTCCCAGCCTCCACACCGCGCGCCGACGATCACCCGCCGCGGGCGCCCGCCCATCAGCCCGGCGGGCCTCACCACCGGGAATCCGGACGCCGGATATAACGCCGATCCGGCGCCATACACGTGCAACGACGCCGCATTCAGCAGACTCCACTCCGAACACAGCGGCCTGCCGGCGGCCGGCCGCGCACCTCCCGCCGCCACCTTCGACTACTGCATGTAGTGTCATCATTGCGTAACGTCGCGATGATGCTGGCTGGCTCTGATCGGCGGACATCGCCGCGCGCTGGTCCCGCCAGCCCGGACGGGTCGGGAGGTGTAGCGTCGATGTCCACAAGCCAGCGCTTCACCGCCACGCTTCTGCTGCTCTGCGCCGTGTGCGGCGCGCTCGGCCTTACCGCGCTGCGCCGATCCCTGGGATATCCCGAGGTGCTCACCGCGTCGTCCGCGGATTCCTTCTCGGCCGTGCGCGAGCACTGGCTCGCGATCTGCGTCGGCCTCGTGCTGTGCGGCGTCGCCGCCGGCCTCCTGGTGCCGATCACCGTAGGACTGGTCCGGCTCCTCCCACCAGGGCCCGAACGGTCCGCGCTGACGGTGGTGGCGGCCGCCACCACCGGCGCCCAGCTGACCGGTCTGCTGTTCTGGCTGGTGTCCGTGCCGGCGCTGGCCCGACGTGCGGCCATCCCCGCCGAGGCCGACCGCGCATCGGCCGTCTTCGACGCCGCGCGATCACTGTTCGGCGTCATGGTCGGCGAGGTCCTCGCCTGCCTGCTCCTCGCCATCTGGTCGGTCGCCCTGATCGCCAGGGCTGCCCGAGCCGGTGTCGTGCGCCGCTGCGCGGGCCGCGCGTCGCTGTCCGTGCCGGCACTCGCCCTGCTCGCCGCCCTGGGAGGGCTCGCCGCGGGTGGTGTCCTCGGCGGGGTGCTGCTTCCCTTCGGAATCGACGCGGCGGTCACCGGTCGCGTGGTCGGCCAGCTGATCTGGTACCTGTGGCTGGTCGGCCTCGCGGTCGTGGTCTGGCATCTCGAGCCAGGCCAGCCGACGCAGACCGGGTCAGACCCATGGGAGCGGACACGCGCCGCGGCTCCCACCGCGCCGACACCACTGCCGCGTGAGGGCAGCGCGCCCAGCTGGGCTGACCCGGCCCGAGAGAGGCATGCCTCGGCAGGTGCCGAGGACGGCCACGGAGGAGGCAGCGGCTCATCCCCCGTGGCAGACCACCGTCCAGACGATCGCTTCTTCGACGCCGCCACAGAGATCAACGGGCCGATCACGAACCGGCGCGCCGCTGACAGGCCTGCGCTGCGGGCCGCACCCCAGCCCGCCGGCCGCTTCCTCGGCGACGACGCGCCCACCGAACCGGGCGTGGACGCGACCTTCCTGTCCCACGGGTCACCCGGCAATCCCGATCAGCCGGCCACGCCGGATACGGCCGGGTGCCCGGGCATCGGCGGGACCGCCCGCCGCGGCACTGACGGGAGCGACCAGCCCGCAGGTGCCGGCGACCCCGCGAAGGATCCCCGGTGACCCGAGAGGGCAGCCCTCAGCGCGGACCGAGCTCCTCGAGGACGGCCTGTGTATGCGCGCCGCTGCTCGGGGCGCGCCGTGGGCGGACCTCGTGTCCCGCGCCGTCCACCCACGGTGCTCGCGGCGGGAGAACGCGCTGGCTGCGGCCCGCCTGCGCCACCATCCAACCGTCCTCGTCCGATCCGGTGACCTGCCAGGGTGGCGGGCGGTGGCCGCGGGGCGCGGATGGCGAGTCGGCGACCCATGCGGACACGTCGCGCAGGGGGACGTCCAGAAGACTTCCGCCGCCGCGGGCAAGCGACGCGACGACCGCGAGCGCGGCGAACAGGCCTGTCAACGGATCGGCGATCGCGTCGCCGCAGAACACGGGCGACGCGGCGGCGCCGGAGCGCTCCCAGGCGACGAGGCCACCACCGACAGCGGCGTCGTCCCCGAAGGACACCGGCTGCGCGCCCCGGCCGGCCACGCCGTCGCCGCGTCCGTATCCGGTGATGCTCAGCCAGACCTTCCCGGGCTGGACGGCGACGGCGCGGGCCGCGTCCAGGCCGAGCTGTTCGAGCGCACGCGGCCGCGACGACTCGATGACGACATCGGCTTCGTCCACCAGCCGGTGCAGCCTCGCCCGGCCGGACTCGCTCTCGAAGTCCAGGGCGACGCTGCGCTGGTCCTCGTGCAGCCAGTCGTAGAAGTCCGGATCGCCCTGTCGGGCACCGTCCGGTCGCCGCGCACTCTCCACCTTGATCACCCGCATTCCCACCTGGCCCAGCAGGCGGGCACACAGCGGGCCGGCCCACATCGCCGAGAGGTCGACGACGAGGGGACCCCCATGACCGGAGCCCACTGGCCCACCGGGACGGGCTCCTGGAACCGCAACGCGCCGGACGGGGCTCGGCCGCCGCCCGGTGCGCAGCACGGAGGCTGGAATCGCGAGCAGGTGGGCCATGTCGGCGACCTCGCCCGCAGGTAGTCGCCGCACAGCCGCATCGAGCACCTGCCACGCCTGATCCGTGACCTGAGCACCCGGTTGCGCCCGCGGGTCCGGACAGGCGGGTGACGTGCCAGCTCCGACGTCCTGGCCAAGCACCCCTACCAGCGCATCGATCGCCTCCACATCCGCTGGACGGGCAAGGTTCACGGCGATCCAGTCGTCCGCGGTGCGCAGCAGCCGGCAGCTTCCGTTCGCCGAGGTCCGCCCGGCGCGCCGCAGTCCCATCAGCGCGGCGCGCCCCCCAAGCAGGCTCGGCACGTCCGGCACGACGGCGTGGCCCATCTGGCCTGCCAGCGACGCGAACAGCCGGGCGGCCGCCACCGCGCGGCCAAGCACCGGGGCCCCAGGGGCGAGTGGGGCACGCCGTGGCTGACCAGTCAGCCACATCAGCCCGCTCTGCGCCCAGGCGAGGGCGGGCGCGTCGTCGAACGGTCCGGCCGGCACCGCCCGTGCTGCGACGAGGCCACGAGACGTCTCGAGCAGGCCCTGGGCGGTGAGCACCGCACCCAGCTCGTCCAGCGGATCGGGCGACGGCGCGTCAGCGAGCGGCGCCGGAGCGGCCACGGTGGCGCGCGTATCGTCGGGCGCTGGCGTTGAACCTCGCGACGACATCGGGACTCCCCCACGCGCGGGCGTACCGGCACCGGCCAGGTCCGGGCGCCGGCGATCGGTACTCGTCAGCGCCGGTCAGTGGCGTTCCGAACCGGTCCCTGCGGCCGGGATCTCACCGCACTGGACGACGACGAAGCCACCGCGGCCGGTGTACTCGACCTGGGCGAGTTCACCCGAGCTACGGCCCACCAGATTACCCAGCTTGAAGGTCGACACGACACGCGTGCGCACTCCCGCCGTCCAGGCGACCGCGGCGTCACGGTCGACGCACACCGGCTCGTCCGTCGCCAGCACCAGCGGCGACCCCAGGCACAGGACGGCGACTCCGCCGGTACCGGAGACCTCCGTGTTGAACACACCGCCGGCCACCATCGCGCCGAGACCCCCCGATGTCGTCGTCACCTTGAACCGGAGGCCGGATTCGAGCGCCAGCAGGTTACGCCCGTTGACGGTCAGACTGTCTCGGTCCAGATGAAAGATCGACACATGGCTGCCCGACTCCGCGAACCACACGGTTCCCCGGCCCGACACCTTCATGAGGTCCTGGCCCTCGCCCGTCACCGCCCGGCGCAGGAATCCCCCGACGCCCTGACCCTTGTAGGCGAAGTCGACGCGGCCTCGGTAGGCCACCATCGATCCCTGTTTGGCGTACATCTCGCCGCCGTCGAGGCGGGCGCGCACCATGCGCTCTCCCTCCTCGAGTGCGAACGGCGGTCCCGCGTCCTGACCGCTCGCATGGTGACCCAGCGGAAGTGTCATGAATCCATTGAAGCCCGCAGGCCGGGCACCGAGCGCCCACTCAGGCGTTCCCGCCGCCGCCCGCGGACCAATGGGGATATCCGGTGGTTGTCCTGCTCGCCCTGCTGGTCGCGGTCCCGGTGGCGCGGCTTGTGCCCAGCCGCCAGCACGGGCCGGCCGGACGGGACTGTCCGCGCTGCCGGGGCCGGGGCACTACAGCAGCATCAGCAGCATTCCGGTCGCCATCACCAGGCGGGAGGCGGCAGGCGTGAGCGGAGCCGGAGCACCGCCCCACGCGGACACCGACCTGCGCAGCAACGGACCGGCTACCGCCAGGACCGCGGAGGCGGCGAAGATGACGGCGAACCATCCGGCCAGATCCCCGAGGTCGCCCAGGTCGCCGACCGGCCAACGACCGGCGCGGGCCATGCAGGCCATCGCCAGTGACTCGACGACGAGCATCGAGCAGCACGACCATCGCGCCGGCTCGCAGCATGACGAGCTCGTGAGAATCAGAGTCAGGAAGATCCCGGCGAGCAGCAGATAGCCCACCGCGAAGCCGTCCGAGGTCGCCCAGCCAGCCGGCCCGGCGAACATGACCGCCATGCCCGCGGCGGTCAGCGCGTGCCCCGCCTCGACGGGGACGAACCTCGCACTCGGCGCGAACGCCGCCCTCGCGGGGAACATCGCCCTGCGCGGGAAGGTCGAGCCGCGATCACTCGCCCGCCGCGGCGAGGCCTCCGGCCGCCGCGCGCGCCGGACGCCGCCGCCGATCCGCACCAGGTGGAATGCCGCCACGAGAGCGGCGGCCATCGCGGCGGTGACCGTGACGGCGGCGGGCAGGTGCGTGGTCGGCGACGCGAGGTGGTCGTGCCTCACCGCCGCCCGCGCCGATGCCGGCGCCCTGCACACGTGGGGCCCTCCTCGAGGCGCGGCAGAACGCGTCGGCCCTCATGCCAGGCGCCCACACCCGGTCGCAGGCCATCGACCATCTCAGTGGGCGCCCATCGCGAGCTCCGCGTCGACGAGGTCGGTGATCCTGCCCGACCGGGCCTCCTCCACGATGACCTGCAGCTGTTCGACGCTCATCTGGACCCGCTGGCCGAAGTCGTCGGTCAGCACGATGCGGCGTTCGGCCGGCGCCTCGTGGTCGACGAAGAGCTCCGGGCATCCGCAGCTGCACTTGCCACAGAAGGTCAGGACGTGACGCGTACGCTCGGCTGCCGACATGGGGGACTCCTGGCTCTGGGAGGGCGCGACCACGTCATTTTATGACCCGTAGATCGCGTCGTCTCCTGGTTGCCGTCCTATCTGAACGCTGTTGACTTATTCACGCCGGTCGTCCCGCTGCGACGAGGACGCGGTACCCCCCCGCCCCGACCGGCGCCCGTCCGACGTGGAGGTCCCCGCGTCCGCGTCGCCCCGCGCGGGCCCGACGGGCGCGAAGCCGCCGTGCCCCATGTGCGGATGGTCGTGGGCGACAGGCGGCGCGAGATTCTCCTTGACGACCCTGGGACTGACCCACCGCATCAGGTGGTGCGCGGACCCGGCCTTGTCGTCGGTTCCCGACCTGCGGGCCCCGCCGAACGGCTGGCGCCCGACGACGGCACCTGTCGGCTTGTCGTTGATGTAGAAGTTGCCGGCGGCGTATCGGAGCTGCTGCTCGGCGCGGGTGATCGCGGCCCGATCCGTCGCGACGACCGCGCCCGTCAGCGCGTAGTCGCTGGTGCGGTCGACGAGGTGCAGGACGTCGTCCCAGGCCTGCGGGCTGCTGTCGTCGTAGACATGGACAGACAGGATCGGCCCGAACAGCTCACGGGTGAACCACTCCCGCCCCGGGTCCGTGCCGACCAGGATCGTCGGTCGCACGAACCAGCCCACGCTGTCATCGCACTGCGCACCCGCCAGCACCGTGACGGTGGAGTCGTTGGCCGCGCGGGTGCAGGCCGCCGCCAGCCTCGCGTAGGCGCGGTCGTCGATGACGGCGCCGGAGAAGTGGCCGAAGTCGTTGATGTCACCGATCGACAGCGCCTCGGTCGCCGCGGCGAGTTCGCCGTCCATCCGCCGCCACAGACTCGCCGGCAGGTAGGCACGCGAAGCCGCGGAGCACTTCTGCCCGCTGTACTCGAAGGCACCGCGCACCAGTGCCGTACGCAACACGTCGACGTCGGCCGACGGGTGCGCCACCACGAAGTCCTTGCCGCCGGTCTCCCCCACGATCCGCGGGTAGCCGCGGTAACCGTCGAGGTTGTCCGCGACCGCGCGCCACAGCCGCGCGAAGACCGCGGCGGACCCGGTGAAGTGGACACCGGCGAGATCCGGATCGGAGAACACGACATCGCTCACCGACTCCCCCGAACCGCCGACCAGGTTGATCACTCCCGGCGGCAGGCCGGCCGCTTCCAGCAGCCGCATGAGGAAGTGCGCGGCGAAGGCCTGGGCCGGCGCCGGCTTCCAGACGACGGTGTTCCCCATCAGAGCGGGCGCGGTCGGCAGGTTGCCGGCGATCGCCGTGAAGTTGAACGGCGTCACCGCGTAGACGAACCCTTCCAGCGGGCGCAGGTCGAGGCGATTCCACTCGCCCACTCCGCTGCGAGGCTGCATGCCGTGCAGCTCAGCCGCGAACATGACGTTGTAGCGCCAGTAGTCGATCAGTTCGCAGGCAGCGTCGATCTCCGCCTGCAGGCAGGTCTTCGACTGGCCGAGCATCGTCGCCGCGTTCAGAGTGTCCCGCCACGGACCGGCCAGCGCCTCGGCCGCGCGCAGGAACACCGCCGCACGCTCGACGAAGCCGCACTCACGCCATGGACCGGCGGCCTGCTTCGCCGCGGCGACGGCGGCGGCGGCGTCGGCATGCGTGCTCTCCCGCAGCGAGCCGAGCACCCTGCGGTGCGCGTGCGGCTGGACGACCTCCCGTACAGGACCACTTCCCGGCCGGCTGCGGCCGCCGATCGTGTTGGTCAGTTCGAGATGCTCGCCACCGAGCCGCAGCAGGGCCCGCCGCAGGCCCGCGCGTTCCGACGAGCCAGGCGCGTACGTCAGCGGAACCTCGTTGACGGCGTCCGGCACCGTGAACCCCGTCGCGGTCACGCCGACCACCGCATCGATCGTGCGGACCCCGTGGCGCCCGCGCGACGTTCGCCCATGGCGCGCGCGGCGAGGAGCAGATTGGCGGGACGTTCGACCAGCCGACGCGTCAGATACGGCAGGCTGTCGGGCCCGTAGGGCACGTACACCCGGACGGTCGCGCCCCGCGCGGCGAGCCGCCGCTGCTCGGCCTGGCGCACTCCGTGCAGCAGCTGGAACTCATAGCTGTCCGAGGCACGGCCCACCTGCTCGATCAGGCCGGAGGCCACCGAGATCAGCGCGGGATCGTGGGTGGCGATCATTGGATACCCGGGGCCGGCGACCAGAATCCCCAGGCAACGCGCGTAGGCGGCGGAGACGGCTCCGCGTCCCTGACAGACCACCGCGGCCGGCTCTCGGTAGGCCCCCTTGCACAGACGCACCCGGGAGCCCTCCCGGGCCAGGTCACGGCAGTCCGCCTCGGTGCGCCGCAGTTGCGCCTGCAGGACCGCACCGACGGAGGGAAAGTCGCGGCGGAGCTCGACCACCGTGTCCAGGGTCGCGTCGGTCGTGGTGTGATCCTCCATGTCCAGGGTGACCGTGGCGTTCACAGCCGCCGCCCCGGCAGCGATCTCCGCGGCGTTCTCGTAGGACAGCTTGCGACCGTCGTGGGGCACGGCCTGCCCGATGGCGGAGAGCTTGACCGACACGTCGAGCCCGCAGGCGCAGCCCGCCCGATCCGCCAGATCGAGCAGCCGACGGTAGGCCTCGACGGTGGCCACGGCGTCCTCGGAACGGGTCACCTGCTCGCCCAACAGGTCGACAGTCGCGCGAAGACCGAGATCCGCCAGCCCGGCCACGACCGTGACCGCGTCCGCGTCCGTCTGACCGGCCACGAACCGGTCCACGATGGCCGTGGCGAGGGGTCCGCGCGTGAGCGAGGCGCGCACCGGGGCGAGTCCGATCAACCGGGGTACGAGGCGTCTGATCACGCCGGCCCCCCCATCCATCACCTCTGGCAATGAGAGCGGCACGTCGAGTAGCGTCACGCAGTGGCGACGTCCTGTCCAGCCTGGCACGACGTCAACGGCTGCGGACTCACGGGAGCCAGTCGCGGCTGCGCCGGTCGTCCCCCGCGGCCGCACCCACGCCCAGACGGCCAGGTCATGATCGCACCGTAGGTCATTGATCCCCGACATGACTACCGATACGCGCCGAAAATATTACTCTCGGTGAAGGTTTTGCGTTCCGCCGCCATAGGCCGGCGGCGCCTCGGCCGTCGCGGGCCCACACACGGCGACCTCCAGGCGTCACCGGCACTAACAGAGGCGAACACCGACGCGGACGACAGCAGACAAGGCCCCGGACAGGCTGCTAGCGTCTGCACCATGCGGCCACTCGCCGGGCATTCATCACCGTTGCTGGCCAGCGGTCGATGTCCGGTGGTACGTCCGCATACCGGCGCGTCGCCTACCCGGTAACACCTCGCCCGTCGCCGTTCAGCGCGGCTCCGCCGCTGACAGCGCGCGTCTCGCTCTACTTCTGGCCACTGGCGACGGCAGGCTTGAGCACCGATCCAGTCGATCGGGACACCGCTCGTCTTTCCGCGCACCCGCAAACGCGCGGACCCCCGGGGACCGGGCGTCGTGAGCACACGGCAGCCGCGGCACGAGTACGTCACGCCCCTGAGCAGGCAGCCGAGGCGGTCGCGTCGAACCGTCCTCCTACAGGTATCCGTACTCCGACACGGGGAGACTCAACCATCATGAGCGCCGACAGCTGGTCCTTCGAAACCCAACAGATTCACGCGGGGGCTCAGCCCGATCCCTCGACGGGCGCCCGAGCCGTCCCGATCTACCAGACGACGAGCTACGTCTTCCGCGACACGGACCACGCGGCCGCGCTGTTCGCGCTCGGCGAGCCGGGCAACATCTACACCCGGATCATGAACCCGACCCAGGAGGTCTTCGAGCAGCGCGTCGCGGCCCTCGAGGGCGGGGTCGGTGCCCTGGCCACGGCGTCCGGCCAGGCCGCGGAGACACTCGCGATCCTGAACCTCGCCGAGGCCGGCGACCATATCGTCTCGTCGGCGAGCCTCTACGGCGGAACCTACAACCTGTTCCACTACACGCTGCCCAAACTCGGCGTCGAGGTCACCTTCATCGCGGATCCCGACAGTCTGGAGGAGTGGCGCGACGCCGTGCGCCCGAACACCAAGGCGTTCTATGGCGAGACGATCGGCAATCCACGCGGCGACGTGCTGGACACCGTGGGCGTGTCCGAAGTCGCCCACGCCCATGGCATTCCGCTGATCGTCGACAACACGCTGGCGACGCCCTACCTGTATCGGCCGCTGGAACACGGTGCGGACATCGTCGTGCATTCCGCGACGAAGTTCATCGGCGGTCACGGGACGGCCATCGGAGGCGTGATCGTCGACGGAGGGCGGTTCGACTTCGGCGCGTCGGGTCGCTTCCCGAACTTCACGACCCCCGATCCGAGCTACCACGGCCTGATCTACTGGGAGGCGCTCGGGCACGGCTCCTACATCGCGAAGGCCAGGGTGCAGCTGCTGCGCGACATCGGTGCCGCGATCTCCCCCTTCAACGCCTTCCTGCTGTTGCAGGGCCTGGAGACGCTGTCACTGCGGATCGAGCGGCATTCCGCGAACGCCCAGCGGGTGGCCGAGTGGCTCGAAGCCCGCGACGAGGTCAGCTGGGTCGCCTATCCGGGACTGCCGTCCTCGCGCTGGTCCGAGCGCGCGCGGAAGGTTCTACCGAAGGGGGTGGGCGCGATCCTCTCCTTCGGCATCGCGGGAGGTGCCGACGCCGGCCGCCGCTTCGTGGACGGCGTCGAGCTGTTCAGCCATCTGGCGAACGTGGGCGACGTCCGCTCGCTGATCATCCATCCGGCGACCACCACGCACTCCCAGTTGACCGAGGCCGAGCAGGCGGCGACGGGGGTCACCCCCGACCTGATCCGCCTGTCGGTCGGCATCGAGGGAATCGACGACATCCTCGCCGACCTCGACGCCGGATTCCGTGCCGCCAAGGGCTGAGCCGGTCGGTGGAGGTCCGTACCCGCCGCGAGAGCCACCGCGGGCTCGCGCGGCCACACGGACCGGCGCGCCGTCTCGCCGGGGCGTCGTGGCGGACCCACCGGATGTCGCACCCGGGGGCGGGAGAGTGTCGGGTGCGTGGCGGCCTGGGATCGACCTCGCTGGTCAACGGCGTTTCGCCCGGCTGCCAGGGCCGCTGCGCCTGGAGCGCGGCGGCGCTCTGCCCGACGTGCAGGTCGCCTATGAGACCTGGGGACGACTCGACGCATCGGCCGGCAACGCGGTACTGGTCCTGCATGCCCTGACAGGCGACAGCCACGCGGCGGGGCCCGCCGGGCCCGGACATCCCAGCACCGGCTGGTGGGATGAGCTGGTCGGACCCGGCCGAGTGCTCGACACCGACCGGCTGTACGTCGTGGCGCCGAACGTCCTGGGCGGCTGCCAGGGCACGACCGGACCCTCCAGTCTCCGGGCGGACGGCATGCCCTGGGGTGGTCGCTGGCCGGACATCACCATCGGAGACCAGGTGGCCGCCGAGGCCGCGCTCGCCGACCTGCTGGGAATCCGCCGTTGGGCGGCCGTGGTCGGCGGGTCGATGGGCGGGATGCGCGCCCTCGAATGGGCCGTCGGCCATCCCGACCGGGTCGCGCGGGCGGTAGTGCTGGCCTGCGGCGCGGTCTCGACCGCGGAGCAGATCGGGTTGTGCGCGGTACAGATCCAGGCCATCACCGAGGATCCCGGCTGGCATCGCGGCGACTACCACGCGCGAGCGCCCGGGGCCGGCCCCGACCGCGGGATGGCGCTCGCCCGGCGGATCGCCCAGATCAGTTATCGCAGCGAGGAGGAGCTCCAGGAACGCTTCGGCGCCCGCACGCGAGCCGACGGCCAGTTCGAGGTGGCCTCATACCTTGACCATCACGCGGTCAAACTGGCCCGCCGCTTCGACGCCGGCTCCTATGTCAGCCTGACCCGGGCCATGATGACGCAGGACGTCGGCCGCGGGCGGGGCGGGTACGCGACGGCGCTGCGCGCCTGTCCGGTTCCCTTCACCCTCGCCGGCGTGGACTCCGACCGCCTCTACCCCATGCGGCTACAGGCGGACATCGCGTCGCTGACCGGCTCACCGCTGCGGCTGATCCACTCCCGGGCTGGTCATGACGGCTTTCTGATCGAGACCGATCAGATCGCCGATCTTCTCCGCGATGTGCTGGGGCCCAGCTGAGCGCTCGGCCCGCAGCGACGGAACCTCCCGCGCGGCGACGGGTCAGATCCGCCCGCCCGGCCTCAGCGGGGTCAACCGGGCGCGCGCCGAAAACAGGTGGTGCCCCTGCCGTGCACTCCACATCATGGACACCATGCCCGTCTCGCCCCCCACATGGGCCACGCCGATCCTGTCCGGACGTCTGACCAGGCTCGAACCCCTGCGCCCCGATCATGTCGACGGGCTGGTGCGCGCCGCCACCGAGGATCGCCGGTCGTACGAGTACACGGGTGTGCCGGCGACCAGGAAGGCGATGGCGGACTACGTCGAGACGGCACTCGCCGAACGTGATCATGGCCTTGTGGTGCCCTTCGTGCTCCATGATCTCCGGCCGGGCAGAGGCGGAATCGTCGGCTGCACCCGGTTTCTCGACCTCGACTTCTGGCGGCCGACCGGCGGCCAGGGCGAGCAGGGGCGAACCTTCCAACACGTGACGATCAGCCACAGTTGGACGGACGCCCACACCAGTCCAGCTGGCGACTCCTCCCTCGCCAGCACTGTGACGGTCCGCACCGTCACAGGTTCCACGACGATCGCCAGCCGCGGGGACACCGAGGACTCGGCGTCGTCCCGGGAGGCGGCCGAGGAACACACCCGCCCATGCCGGACGACTGACGGCGATCCGGCGTGCAGCGCCACGCCCGCAGCGTCACCGTCCAGTTCCGCGTCCGGCGACCTGTCCACGCCACCGTCGGTCGTCGAGGTCGGTGCCACCTGGCTGGCAGCGTCCGCGCAACGCACGGGGATCAACGTGGAAGCAAAGCTGCTGTTGCTCGGCCACGCCTTCGATACCTGGAATGCGCTGCGCGTCTGTCTGAAGACCGATGTCCGCAACCACCGATCCCGGATGGCCATCGAGCGTCTCGGCGGCCGCTTCGAGGGCATCCGGCGGGCACACATGCTCGCCATCGACGGCACCGCGCGTGACAGCGCCTACTACTCGATCCTGGGCGAGGAGTGGCCGCAGGTACGCACCAGCCTCCTCGCGCGACTCACCCGGAACTGATCACCGCCGTGGTCGCGGCGCCACACCGGTGCCTGTGGCGCACTCCGCCTGCGGACCATGCCCGCGCCCAGGTCTCGCGGGCAGCAGGGGCCGCGCGCCGCGGACGCCGCCTACTCGAAGCGGGGCGGCTGGCCGGTGGCCTCGAGGACGGACATCCAGAGGTCGCCGGCGGGATCGACCTGATTGCGCTCGCTGACGGCAAGCCCGATCGGAATGTGGATGAACCGGCGCCGCCAGCGGCCGACGACCATCTCCGTGCGCCCGGACATCGCCGCGTGCACCGCCGCGTGCGCGAGCCGGATGGTGTAGACGCTGTCGTACGGATTCGCCGGAACACTGCGGATGAGATAGCTCGGGTCGATGTACTTCAGGTTCATTTCGACGCCCTCCGCGTCGAAATGATCCTTGATACGCCGCGAGAGCTCCTGGCCTACATCGTGCAGCCGGCGGTTGCCGGAGGCGTCGGCACCCTCCGGCTGATCGGTGATGAGCTCCTGGCCGGCGCCCTCCGCCACGACGACGACCGCGTGGCCTCCTTCGACGATCCGCCGCCGCAGGTAGGCGAGCAGTCCGCCCTCGCCCTCCAGCTTGAACGGAAGCTCCGGTATGAGGACCACATCCGCGTTGCTCTTCGCGAGCGTCGCGTAGCAGGCGATGAATCCCGAGTGCCGCCCCATCAGCCGCACGACACCCAGACCGCCCGGAGCGGACGTCGCCTCCGCGTGGGCGACACGAATCGACTCCGCGGCCTTGCCGAAGGCCGTCTGGAAGCCGAAGCTCTGGTCGATGTAGGGAATATCGTTGTCGATGGTCTTCGGGATCCCGACGACGGCGATCTTCTCGCCTCGCTCGGTCGCGACCCGGGATATCTCCCGCGCGCCGCGCAGCGTGCCATCCCCACCGATGACGAACAGGATGTTGATGTTCATCCGGGACAGGCAGTCGACGATCTCGCCGGGGTCCTGCTGGCCTCGCGAGCTACCCAGGATCGTGCCGCCATCGTCGTCGATGTTCGCGACGCTGTCAGGTGTCAGGTCGATGACGTCATGCCCGTAGCGGGCGATGAAGCCCTGGTAGCCGTTCCGGAAGCCGAAGATCCGCCGGACCCGGTAGTGCGAGGTGAGCTCGAGCACGAGCCCGCGGATCACGTTGTTCAGGCCGGGGCACAGCCCGCCGCAGGTCACGATGCCGACGCGCGTCTTGGACGGATCAAAGTAGATCTTCCTGCGCGGACCGGCCGGCTCGAAGCCCGGCAGCTCGGACAGCTCGACGCGCCGCTCCAGGATCATCGACGCGGTGTCGTCGTAGAGCACCTTGTCGGACTCGTCGATGTAGTGCTGCGTGGTCGGCCGTTCACCCAACAGGGGCAGAAGGGGAGAATCTATCCGGCAAGGACCCAACGTCTTCACCGTCAGATCGGCATTATCCACCAGCAGTGGCGCACCCACCGTTGCCCGGCCCTCACGTCTCAATCGGCGCTTCGTCTCTTCGGCGACCCACTCCATACATACCCCGGGCGAGCCGGCCACGGACACGGCCGATCAACCCAGTTCCGCCAGACTGAGACTACCGGCCCAAACCGGCCCCACGGGGGCATGGCAGCGTCAACCCGGTCACCTGCCCGTGGAAACAATCGCTTCATCACGCGGCAAACCGGCGTAACCGGCCCGCCCGTACGGCGCAACTTGTCCCCGCCGGACACCTCGGTGCCCACCGCCCGAGAACGGTGCCCGGCGGCCGGACTCGCGCCCCACCGCGGCACGATCGCCGCCCAGCCATGTCCGCGCTGGTCAGCAACTGCCGGGCCTGTTTGGCGACCATGCCCCCGGGGGGCTCCACCCGTTCGTTGCATCCGGTTCTCGACGACGGGGGGGCCGCGCCGTGCCCTCGTTCGGGTGCCCGCTTCCTGGCACCTTCCCGTCACGGGGACATGTCGGTGAGATTGCGGTCGCACGCCGCCCGCGTCCCGACACCGCCGTGGCCGTCCGCACGACCCGGAACGGCCTCCTGGCATGGCGCGCCGCTGCACGCGGCCGGGACCACCGCGCACGGCTCCCGGACCGTCTCCGGCTCCGAGGGCCACAGGCCGGTGGACCCGGCTTGCGGGGACGTCCGGACCACGGCGACCACGGCCCTTCGCCGCTCGACGTTGATCCGATCGCCTCTGCCGCGGCGCGCCGCGATCCGGGAGGCTCACGTCCAACGGCCGCGCGGTCGACGAGATCGCGCAGCCGGCTACGACCCGCGGAGGGATCGGGTCGCAGCCAGCCTGGCACGGCACGGCGGCCACCGTCGCGATGGCGAGCGCGACGGCGGACTCAACCCCGTGCCGTGCCAGGTCGCGCCGTCAGGCGGCGGCGGGCGGCCAGGCGCGGCGCGGCTCGATCACGTCGACGAGACCCCAGGCCAGGGCCTGCGCGGCGTCGATGGCCTGGCCGCTGAGTATCAGGTAGGCAGCCCGCTCGGGCCCGGTCCGCCGCGGGATGCTCGCCGTGCCGCCGGCGCCCGGCACCAGTCCCATCGTGATCTCCGGGAGCCGGAAGGTGGCGTCCTCGGCCGCGACCACCCGCCGGCAGAACGCCGGCAGCTCGGCGCCGGCGCCGATACAGAGCCCGTGCACGTAGGCCGTCGCCGGCAGGCCGCTGGCCAGCAGGGTGAGCGGGATGCTCCGGCTGGTCCGGACCGCATGCGCGTCCACCGGGTCGACCAGGGTGCCGAACTCCGTGAGATCACCGCCGCTGGAGAAGGACGGGCCGGCACCGACCAGGGTGATCGCGGTCAGCTCGGGGTCGGCCGCGGCGAACCGGAACGCGCTCACCAGTCCGTCACGCAGGTCGATGTTCACCGCGTTGTGCACCCGGGGTCGGTTGAGGGTCACCGTGAGCACACCCGCGTCCCGGCGCACCAGGACCGCGGGTTCGTCGGCGGCCCGCGATGCGACGGCGGGGGTCGTGGCGAGCCCGGCGGCCCGATCCGGTGCCGCGCGCCGCGCCTCGCGTGCGCTCCTGCGGCGTCGATGCCGGTCCAGCCACCCGGCGAACTCCGGGCCCGCCTGTAGCGCCGAGTAGGCGAACGACTCGGCCACCACCGCGTCCCGGACATCAATGCCCGTGCTGATCCGAAGCAGCTGCACAAGCGCGACGACGGAGAACGGATTCGCCGCGGCCACCGCGGCGAGGACGTCGACCCCCGCGGCGAGTCCGCCCGGTGGGCTGGCCCAGGGCCGGGGCGCGTCGCGCTCGTCGGTGAGCAGGATGTCGAACCCGGCCGTGGCGACCTCGGCGGGTACCCAGCGCAGATCCTCGGCCACGGCGACACAGACACAGGGCAGGCGGCGGGCAACGCGCGCCACCTCCACCGCGGCCGGGGACGCGGCGTCGATGACCAGCAGCGGACTGCCTCCTCTCGGGCTGAAGACCTCCGGATCGGTACTCAGGTCGGCGAGGGCTGACTCGGCGTCGCGCACGCGCCGGTGATCGTGCCCGGCCATGCCCTCCCGGCGGGCATCGTGCGGTGGCTGGCCGCCGGGCCGACCGGTGCCGGTCGAGGTCCAAGACGCGGTCGGGAACGGTCCGGGCACGGATGAGGTCACGGACAGGACGCTAGTGGGCGGACGGCGTCGGGCGCCGGCCCGCCGGGGCGAGGGCCGGGGGTGCCGGGTGCCGGTCCCCGTCGGGCGCGACCGTGGTGACAATCGCCATCGGGTAGGTGACGGCGCTGACCGCTTCATGGAACGTCGTGGGCTCGCTCATCGCGTTCGACGCTCCTCCGTTCGCGCCGCGCGGTCAACGAGACCGAACAGTACGGCGGCGCGTCAGGGGCGCGTCAGCTCACGGTCGCCGACCTGGGCTTCGGCCCGGAGGAACGCATGTTGACCAGCCGGCCGAGCAGCTCGAACCAGAACGGCGCACCCGCGGTGAGGGCGAAGCAGGCGATGGCGAGACCGAGCACCTTCAGAAGCCATCCGGCGACCGAGCTCGGCGCCTCGCGGGGGTCGTCCCGCTGATCGTCCGCGGCGACCCATCCGATCGGCAGGGCGAGGCCGGAGGCGTCCCGCACGGCGCGGATCGCGGCCTCCGTGGTGTCCCCCGGGTCACCGCCAGACGCGTCGGCGTCATCCGCCGGCGTGCTCGCGGGTTCGGACCGTCCCAGCTCTGTGCCGCTGGCGGAGACCGCGGCCGCCCGGACGGTGCCGTCCTGCCACAACGCCCGGGAGATGCCGATCGCGTCGAGGTTGAAGGCGGCGGACAGGACGACGGCATAGCAGAGGAGGAAGATGGCGACACGCCGCTTGTACCATCCGGACAGGCGGTCCATGGCCTGGTCGTACCACTGCGCCAGCTCCGCGACGATCTTCTCCCGGTCGCCGCCGGTGCGGACCACCGCGGCGGTCAGCGCGGACTTCGCGGGCGAGGGCGGCAGCCCGGCCAGGCCCTGTTCGAGGGTGTCAACCGCGCCGGCGCCGACCGCGGACACGAGCGCCGCGGCGATCACCCGGCCGGCGGCGTGTTCCGCGGGCATCGCCGCGTGCAGGGCCCTGGCCGTCGTCTCGTCCAGGGCGCGGGTCGCCGCCTCGTATGCCGCCTGGTAGGTGGCCCGGGCCTCGTCGGACACCTGTGCGGGCAGCCCGTCCGGACGGAGCTGCGAGAGCATGGCTCGTGCCGGCGGATCCACCCGGTCGACCAGTGCCTGGGCGAACGCGGTGGACGGGACGTAGGACGGCAGGCTGAGTCGACGGGCACGTCGCACCGCGGCCCATCCGCCCCGCACCGGCGGATGGTCGGCCATGGCGGCCGACGACCGGCCCTCGCCCGCGGCGCGCATCACCCGCAGGGGTCCGTCGAACAGCTCCGACGTGACGTCGTCGGGACGCTCACCGTCCTGGCCACCGGCGCCGGCGTTCGGCCCGCCGAGCAGGCGGCGCAGTTCGGACTCCAGGCGGCGCCCGCGGTAGTGCAGAAGTCCGAGTACCGCCTCGTTGATCCGGGACACCGCGAGGCTGAACGCCGCGAACAGCAGCGCGAGACCGATCAGGACGTCCAGAGCGGACGAGTCAGGCATCCGGGTCCCCCGATCGGCGACGTACCGCGAAACAGATGCGGGAGACCCCCGAGCGCTTCGGGCGTGTCCGGCACGGACCGCGCATTTCTACACCTTGGCGCCGCGGGGCCACGCAGCGGCGTCCCGCCGTGTCCGCATCCGGCGGGAAGGGCCACGCACGCGGACCTCGGGTACACCACCCGAGGACAGCGGCCGCGGCGCGCGGCGGGAGGGGACGGGCGCGGCCGCGAGTGACATGGACGAACGCGGGTGGGTGTCGTGGATCGGACCGGGAGGGCGCGACGCGTGGAGCCGCGGGACCATTGCGCTCCCGAGCCGATGCCGACGTCGATGGGCACCCATGCTCGCGATGCCGGCCGCCCGGGCGCCGAGCGGCTCCGCCTGGGCCTACGAGGTGAAGTGGGACGGGATGCGGCTCGTGGCGTTCATCGAGAACGGTCGGGCGAGGCTGCGCAGCCGCACGGGCCGGGACGTGACGGATGTCTTCCCCGAACTGGCGGCCCTCGGCCCGGCGTCGGGCTCGACGCGAGTGATCCTCGACGGTGAGGTCGTCGCCTTCGGCCCGTCGGGCGGTCCCGACTTCGAGCTGCTCAGCCACCGCGCGCACACGCGGCTCCCGTCCTCGCCCGCCGCGCGGCCTCGGTGATTCCCGTCCGCTTCCTGGTGTTCGACCTGCTCTTCCTCGACGGGCACTCCACCCTCGCGCTGCCGTATGACGAGCGGCGGGCGCTGCTCGCCGGCCTCGCCGACCGTGCGCGGCTGCGCGTCTCGGAGGAGCTGGCCGGCACCGGGCGGCAGGTCATGGCAGCGACGGCCCGCGCCGGGCCGGAGGGGATCGTGGCGAAGCGGCGCACGTCCGCCTACCAGCCAGGACGTCGGTCGTCGAACTGGGTCAAGGTGCGGCACGTCCGCCGGGCGAGCGTGCTCATCGGCGGCTGGGAACCCGGAGCCGGCCGGCGGGCGAACCGGATCGGCTCACTGCTCGTCGGGACCGCCGCCCCGACCGGCCCGGTCTACGCGGGTCAGATCGGCACGGGGTTCTCGGAGGCCGCCCTCGACCGCCTCGCCCTCCTGCTCGCCCCGCCGCGTCGCGGCAGCGCCCCGTTCCGTAGCGTGCCCGCCGAGGTCGACCGGGCGGCGATCTGGGTGGAGCCGGAGATGATCGCGGACGTCGAGTTCGGGTCGTGGACGGCGGAGGGCAGGCTGCGCCACCCGACCTTCAGGGGACTGCGTGACGACCTCACCCCGAACGACACGACGCGCGACGACGCCCCCTGAGGCGTGAGCAGGACGTGCTGCTGGCCTGTGCTGGCCGATCTGCCCCGGATCGGCCAGCACAGGCCCGCTGTGGACCGGCCGGGCACGGGAGCGCACCTTCCTCCTGGTGGCCACCGTGCCCGGCCGGGCATACCTCGTCCCGTCAGTCCCGTCAGTCCCGCCGGTCCCGCCGGTCCCGCCGGTCAGAGGTCGGGCTGGTCACCGAACGGGCCGTCGGGACCGTACGCGGCGACCTCCGTGTGGATCACCGGTCTGCGGTCGGGATCCTGCAGCGGCCGCAGCGGCGACGTCGTTCCGCGGTGGTTCGCGCCCCGCTCCCACGCGCTGAACGCGGTCATGTCGGACCAGACGCTGACGACGGCGTAGCGGGACGGGTCCGCCACCGATCGCTGCAGGGTGTTGCCCAGCAACCCGGGCGTGCCGACCAGCTTGGAGCTGATCTCGTGGTAGGCACGCTCGACCGCGCCGGGGTCGTCCGACGGGTCGACCGCCCAGAGCATCACCCGGACCCTGGCCTCGGCCGCCATGGTCAGCCCGCCGCCGGCACCGGCTGGGCGGCCGCGCCGGTCAGGTGGACCAGGACACTGCCGGTCACCATGGAGCCGCTGGCCCGCAGGGGGTGCAGGGCCTGGCGGTGCTCCAGGTGCCGCTCGCTGCGCTCGAACTCGCGGAACCGCGGCTCGTCCACCCAGTCGCTGACGATGTAGTAGGTGCTCTGCTCCTCCTCCGAGCGGATGAGCCACTGGCCGAGGTTGGCCGGGTGCGAGGTGACCACGTCACCGATGCGCAGCCAGGTCCGCTCGAACTCGGCCTCGCGACCCGGGTGGATCCGCATGGTGAGCATGATCCGGAAAGGTGGGGTCGATGCCATCAGATGCCTCCGTCGACCGTGAAGGTGGCGCCGTTGACGTAGGACGACACGTCGCTGGCCAGGAACAGGACGACCGCGGCGACCTCCTCGGCCTCGCCGAGCCGACCCAGCGGGATGCGGTTGGTGTAGGCCGCGCGGGCGGCCTCGGGCATCCCCGCGGCCTGGTCGGTCTCGATGACGCCCGGGGAGACGAGGTTGACCCGGATGCCCTTGGCGCCGAGCTCCTTGGACAGCGAGCGGGTCAGTCCGATGAGGCCGGTCTTCGCGGCGGTGTAGTGGGCACGCAGGGGAACCCCGACCACGCCGGCGCCGGAGCCGATGTTGACCACCGAGCCGGAGTCGCCCAGCAGCGGCAGCGCGCCCTGGGTGACGAGGTGGGTGGCGGTGAGGTTGGTCGCCAGCACCTGGGTCCACGCCTCGAGGGGCAGCTGCGCGTAGGGCACGTGGCTGATGGTGCCGACGCTGTTGACCACGATGTCGAGGCCGCCCAGGTGCGTGCCGGTGGCCTCGACGAGCTCACCGATCTGGGCGGGTTCCGCGACGTCCGCCTGGACGAGCAGGTGGTCACCGCCGGTGTCCTTCAGCTCGCGACGCAGGCTCTCGGCTTCCTCGGTCTGGCGCTGGTGGCCGACGACCACCGTCGCGCCGGCCCGGGCGAGGCCGAGCACCACCGCTCGGCCGATTCCGCGGGTGCCACCGGTGACCAGGGCTCGGCGTCCGGCCAGGTCTGGGAACATCGCTGACTCTTCTCCTCGGTCGCTCATGAGGCGGGTGGGTGTGGGGATGACCGGCGCGGGTCAGCGCGGGTCGACCGCGCGCACGACCAGGCTGCTGTTGAAGCCGCCATAGCCGCGTGCGTTGACCAGGGCGACCCGCACCGTGGCCGGTCGTGGTTGCCGGACGAGGTGCAGGTCGTGGTCGGGGTGGGGGGTGTCGAGGTTGCCCACCGCGGGCAGGACGCCGTCGCGGATCGACAGCAGCGCGGAGGCGACCGCCAGCGCAGACCCGCCGGCGCACAACCGGCCGACGAGCCCCTGCGGCGCGGTGACGGGCACCGGCCGTCCCGCGAACACCGCGCGGATCGCGGCGGCCTCCTGCGCGTCGAGGTCCACCGATCCGGCGCCGTCGGCGAAGACGACGTCGATGTCGTCCGGGGTGAGCCCGGCGTCGGCGATCGCCCGGCGCATGGCGGTGGCCAGCCAGCGGGCGTCCGGTGCGGGCCGGCAGGGGTGCGCCGCGTCGTGCGTGGCGGCGTACCCGGCGATCTCGCCGTAGACCCGCGCGCCCCGGGCGGCGGCGGCGGCGGGATCCTCGACGATCAGGGTCGCGCCGCCCTCGCCGGGCACGTAGCCGTTGGCCCGGGCGTCGAACGGCTTGTAGCCGTCAGCGGCCACCGCCGCGGTGCTGACCCGGCCACTGGACAGGTGACAGGTCAGCGCGTACGGCGTCAGGCCCGACTCGGCCCCGCCCGCGAGGACCGTCGCGGTACCGCGCCGGATGACCCGTCTGGCCTGGGCGATGCTGTCCAGGCCACCCGCACCGTCGCTGACGACCACGCCGGACGGGCCCTTCAGGCCGTGCCGGATCGACGTCTGACCGGTGGTCGCCGCGTAGAACCAGGCGATCGACTGGTAGACGCTCACCGCGGTGCGCCCGCGGGTCCACAGCCTGGACAGCTCCCGCTGGCCGAAGCCGTTGCCGCCGGAGCCGCTGCCGAACACCACGGCGGTCGCGTAGGGCTCGTGCGCGGCCGGGTCGTAGGCGGCGTCGGCGAGGGCGAGACGGGAGGCGGCCATGCCGATCCAGGTCCACCGGTCGGTCTGGACGAGGTACCGCTTGTCGACCTGCTCCTCCGGGTCGAAGCCGAGGATCTCGCCGGCGAGCGTGGCGTCGTACCGGGACGGATCGAACCGGGTGATCGGCGCGACCCGCAGGTCGCCGCGAAGGGTGGACGACCAGTGCTCCTCGACCCCGATGCCGCTGGGCGCGACCACGCCGAGTCCCGTGACCACCGGCCGCACCGACGTGAGCGACGGCGCGAGAGCCTGGTCCTGTCGCGCCGCGGCCAGGGCGGCGGCGGAGTTCTCCACGGTGACGCTCACCGGTTCGGCGCGGTCAGGACGATCGCGGACTGGAAACCGCCGAACCCGCTGCCGACCGACAGCGCCACGTCGACGGTGTGGTCCCGTGCGATGTTCGGCACGTAGTCCAGGTCGCAGTCGGGGTCGCGGGTGCTCCAGTTGGCGGTGGGCGGCACGACGTGGTTCTCGATGGCCAGGGCGCAGGCGGCGATCTCCAGCGAGCCGATCGCCCCGAGCGAGTGGCCGATCATCGACTTGATCGAGCTGACCGGGACGTCGTACGCCCGGGCGCCCAGTGAGCGCTTGAAGGCGGCCGTCTCGTGCCGGTCGTTCTGCTTGGTGCCCGACCCGTGCGCGTTGATGTAGTCGATGTCCTGCGCGCCGACCCGGGCGGCGTCCATGGCGACCCGGATCGCCTCGGCCATCTCGACGCCGTCGGGACGCAGCCCGGTCATGTGGAAGGCGTTGGAGCGCGACGCGTAGCCGGCCACCTCGCAGTAGATGCGCGCCCCGCGGGCACGGGCGGCGGCGGCGTCCTCGAGGACGAACACGGCCGACCCCTCCCCCATCACGAACCCGTCGCGGCTGGCATCGAACGGGCGGGAGGCGTGCTCCGGATCATCGTTGCGGGCCGTGGTCGCCCGGATGGCGTCGAAGCAGGCCATCGAGATCGGCGAGATCGGCGCGTCCGACGCGCCGGCGATCACGATGTCGGCCTCGCCGTCGGCGATCAGTTGCGCGCCGTAGCCGACGGCGTCGATGCCGGACGTGCAGCCGGTGGAGACCACCGACGCGGGGCCGTGCGCGCCGAAGCGGCAGGCGAGCTCGGTGGCCAGGCAGCTCGGAACCAGCGCGTGGTACAGGAAGGCGCTCGCGTAGTGCGGGTCGACCTCCCAGTGTCGGCCGGAGTCCGACACGACGACGTACTCGTTCTCCAGCCGTGTCGTCGCGCCGACCGCGCTGCCCATGCTGACGCCGACGACCGGGCCGTCCGCGCCGTCACCCGCGTCCGTCAGTCCACTACTACCCGTCGGGCGCAGGTCCAGGCCGCTGTCCTCGACCGCCTCCAGCGCCGCGGCGAGCGCGAACTGTACGAACCTGTCGTTGCGCGCGATCTCGCGGGCACCGAGTCCGGCGGCCGCCGCGTCGAAGTCGCACTCCGCGGCGACCTGCGACCGGAACTGCGCCGGGTCGAAGAACGACAGCCGACGCGTCGCCGTGCGGCCGTCCGTCAGCAGTGTCCAGAACTCCTTGCGGTTGGACCCGCCCGGGGCGACCACCCCGATGCCGGTGACCGCGACCCCCCGATGACCGGTCACCGACCGGACCCTGCCGAGAGGGCGTCGGCGGCGTGGGGGCCCGACCGGATGATGGGCGCGTGCGGGGCCTGCGGGTCGAGCACGGCCTCGGTGTCCACGTGGCCGAGGTCGGGGCGGGGGGCCAGCGGGCTGAGATGGAACACGAGGAACGCCGTCTCGTCACCGGTGTTCTCGATGCGGTGGCGCATCCCGATCGGGATGCACAGGCCGTGCTCGGCCGGCAGGGCCTGGTGCTGCCCGTCCAGGCGGGCGGTGACCGCACCGCGCACGCAGTAGAGGAACTCCTCCGAGTAGGGGTGCCAGTGCTCGGTCACGAACTCCCCCGGCTCGAGGGTGAGCGTGCCGAGGAAGCCGGACGTCGACCCGACCGTCGCCGGCGAGAGCAGGGTGCGGATGTCGCCGCCGCGGCGTCGGTTGGGCGCGACGTCGTGGATGCAGAGGACCTTCGGGGAGGCCGTCGGGCGCGCAGTCACGGGGGCAGTCATCGGCGTGGTCCTCCTCAGACCTGTTCCGGCACGCCGGCGACCGGCGCGTCGACGATCAGGACGGTCGACCCGACGGCGGCGGCACGCTCCACCTTGTCCCGGATCACCGCCATCTCCCGGGCGGTGTTGGTGTTGATCCGCGCGGTCATCCCCGCGTCGTCGAGCGGCGCCGCGGGACGCATGTGGAAGTCCTGGACCCACCGCATCCGGGTGCCGGTGGCCTCCGCGGCGTAGGTCCAGTGGATGTGCATGTACTCGAAGGGCCCGGTCTCGATGCGGTAGGCCCGCACCTCGTGGGCCACCGGGTCGAGAGTGCGTTCCGACACCCAGCTCCAGGCGGTGCCGTTCTCGTCCGGACGCATCGTCAGGCGGAACTTGAAGGTGTTGCCGGTCGCCTCGAGGATCTCCACCGACGCGTACTCGGTGAACAGGTCCGGCCACGAGGGCAGGTCGTTGGTGATGGACCAGACGGTGTCGATGTCGGCGTCGATGAAGATCGAGTTGTCGGTGTGCCCACTCACGGCTGCTCCGGGTGTTCGACGGTCGCGCAACGGAGGACTCTCGGATGCGTCCGCACGGCCGGTGTGCCGACGGACGGTCGGGTCGGTCAGACCGGCTCGCGCTGGCCGGCGGTGGCGTTGACCGTGTCGAGGATCTCGGCCAGGGTGTAGCCCTCCGGCATCTCCGCCGGGAGATCGACTCCGAAGGTTCCGGCGACCTCGGCGGACAGCTGCAGGTAGGCCAACGAGTCGAGACCGATGTCGACGAACGTCACCCCGAGATCACTCGGCCGGTCCGCCGGCGGCAGCCCGGCCGCCTCGACGAGGAAGTCGAGCAGGGCCTCGGCCGTCCACAACTGGGGCATCGCAGTGCGCTCCTAGGTTCGTGTGCTGATGCGGATGTCGGAAACACAGAACGGGTCCGGTGCGGTACCGGCGTGGGCGGCTGACCAGGCGCGACCCATGGACGGGTACCCACCCGCCTGGCGCGGTCCGCGGGCGACGGATCCTGTGGATCATCGTCGGCGACCGTGCGGGTGGGGATCATCCACGTGGCGTGACGCCCCTGGGACGCGGCGAGCTCAGCCGGCCGTCCAGCGGTAGAAGCTGCGGGCCATCGCGTCGCGCGGGCCACGCCAGGTGGCGGGGTCGTAGGCCCCGATGAACTTCTCCAGCTTCCGGTTCACGTCGACGAACAACGGGTGCTCGCGCACGTTCGCGACCGCCGGCGCGATGTCGGCGGGCGCGTCGACGAGGTGGAAGTACAGGCCGTGGAACGCGAACAGTTCCCGCCGGGTGACACCCACGATGCCGGGAAGCTCGCCCGCGTCGGACTCGGCGAAGGTCTCGGCGACGGCGTCGGCGTCGGCCGGATCCATCCTCGCCACGATCAGGGTGCGATGGGTGGGCTGGCTCGGTGCGGCGGCGGGATGTGGTCCGTCGGCTGGGGGCACGGGCAGGCTCCTCGGGCGGCTCTGACAGAATGGTCCGCATGCCCACTGCGAGCGACGACGACGGCGCGCGTCGCGGCTGCTCGGACGGGGGCACCGCTCGAACGGGAACGTCGCTCCAGCGGGGACGGGTCGTGGGCAGGGGCAGGTCGGCTGACTCGGCGGATACGGCTGGTCGGGCCACCACGTGCCCACCGGTCCACGGCGGATAAGCGGGCACGGCGCAGCGAGGCACAGGACGATCACACGGCCCGGCCAGGCCGGCGCCGCCGTGGGGTGGCATCGACCCGATCCGGTTCGCGGTTGTGGCGCCTGCTTCGCTGCAGGCAGTGATGGGTGAAGCGGCTCGCCGTCGGCCGTTCGCGGCCGACGAGGCGTGTCCGCGACGGTGGACCCGGGCGGGTGTGGAGCGGCGCGCGACCGCCGGCTCCTGCCCGCCGACCCTCCGGCGTGGCTGGTTTTCGGTTCATCGAGAGCATGCGGCCACGCGTGGTCCGTGTCCTGCGATTCGCCTGACACGAAGCTGCCCTGGCAACCATGTGCCAACCGGGTCGCACGTGACACACAACACGCCTACAACCGGACAGATACCGCCCGCGCGACCTGCGCAAACATTGCGATCCCCGACAGGGACCAACAACACGTGCGGACAACATCCGGACAGGCTCTGGATGTTGTCCGCACGAGTGCTGACGGCTGATCGGTGACGGGAGAAGGTACCGGGCCTACCGGACCGGGCCTCTCAGGTCAGATCCAGCCGCGCCGGGTGGCGAGGGTGCCGGCCTGGAAGCGGCTGCGGGCGTCGAGCCGGGCCATCAGGTCGGCGATCATGCGGCGTACCGTCCGGACCGAGACTCCCAGGTGACGGGCGGCGGCCTCGTCCTTGACGCCGAGGCTGAGCAGGCGCAGCAGCAGTCGTTCGGTGTCCGACGGCATGTTGGCCTCGGCGCCCTCGGCGGGTCCGAGCTGGTCGCCGGCCAGCGGCTCGGCGATCTCCCACACCTGCTCGAACAGGGTGAGCAGGACGGCGGTGAGCTCGGGGGCCCGCACGAGCAGTGCCTGGCCGGTGCCGACCGCGGCGCCGGGGCGTCCGGGGCCGACGAGCGCGACGCGGCCGTCGACCGTGGTGGCGTCCAGCCGCGGGTCATCGTGAATCCTGGCGTCCAGGCCGTGCGCGGACACGGTGCGCACATAGCCGGCACCTCGCTCGTCGAGGCGCAGCGTGCGCGGCAACACGGCGCGCATCACGACGCCGCGGCGCAGCGCGCGCAGCTCGGCCGGCAGGACGTCGCTGGACAGCGCCGCCGACCAGCCCTGCCTGGTGTGCAGGGTGAGCACCTCGCGCTCGGCCCGCCCGACGAGGGCGAGCAGCTCCGCGCGGGCCTGGTCGACACTGTCGATGCGCTGGACCTCCACGCCGTCCGACTCGGGCCGGCTGTCCAGGTAGTCCGAGACGAAGGTGCTGATCTGCGCACGGGCACGCACGAGGCGCTCGTGGCGGCGGATGAGCTGTTCGTGCTGGGCCTGCAGCAGATGGTCGAAACCCGCCTCGGGATGCACGGCGACGAAGTGACCTGGACGCTCGCGGGAGGCCAGCACCAGACCGTGTTCGAGCAGACGGTCGCGCACCTGTCCCATGTCCCGCACCGGCTCTCCCAGCAGGCCGGCCACGTCCGCCACGGTCAGCGACTCGTGGCGCAGCCAGAGCCGGTAGGCGGACAGCGCGACGTCGTCGAGTCCGATGAGTTCGAGCACTGCACCCTCCCCCGCACCTGGATCATGGCCGTCTCCGACGGACGGTTCGCGGCTCGTTCCCGCGGCGGGTCCACGCGCCGCGCGGCGGGCGCGCGGCGCGGCGATCGTCCGGGCCGCGGCCGCCGTGATCGTTCCCGCCGTCCGGGCCGCGCGGTCGTCCGCCGCGCTCACCCGGACCGCTGCGGCAGCACCGGCCGCCCCGCCTGCTCGGCGGAGACGACGTCGAGCGCATGGCGGACCAGGGACACCAACGCCTGCCGAACGGACTCGCGCTGGCGGGCGTCGCAGAACACCATCGGCCGCCGCGGATCAAGGTCCAGCGCCGCGCGGACGTCCTCGACCCGGTACTCGCGCGCGCCGTCGAACCGGTTCAGCGCGACGAGGAACGGGATGTCCCGTTCCTCGAAGTAGTCGATGGCGGGAAAGGAGTCGGCCAGCCGGCGGGTGTCGACCAGGACCACCGCGCCGATCGCGCCGAGCACCAGTTCGTCCCACATGAACCAGAACCGGTCCTGGCCGGGCGTGCCGAACAGGTAGAGGATGACGCTGTCGACCAGGGTGATCCGGCCGAAGTCCATCGCGACAGTGGTCGTGGTCTTGGAGGTGACCGAGCTGGTGTCGTCGATGCCGATGCTGGCGGCCGTCATCGCGGCCTCAGTGGTCAACGGCGGGATCTCGCTGACCGCCCCGACGAAGGTCGTCTTTCCGACGCCGAATCCACCGGCGATGATGATTTTGACCGGGTGCAGTGCCGTCGTCTCCGGCGACCGCGTTCTAGAGGGCCTGTAGTCCATCGAGCACCTTTTCGATGAGGGCTGCGGAAGGGCGGTCCGAGGAACGGGCCGGTCGGGTCACGTTGACCAGACCGGCGTCGAGCAGGTCGCCGACGAGAACACGCACCACACCGACGGGTAGATCCAGCCGGGCGGAGATCTCGACGATCGACTGCACCCGGTGACACAGCAGGGCGATCGCGCGCTGCTCGGCCTCGAGCGTCGCGGACATCAGTCGCCCGTTGGGCGTGGTGGTCACGAGAGCGACCAGTTCCAGCGCGCGATTGGTCGGCCGGGTCCGTCCCCCGGTGACGGCGTAGGGGCGGACGACCGGACCCGCCTCCTCGTCGAACCATTCCTCGTCGTGCGACATGCCGGTCCTCCTGCCTCGAGAGTTCCTAGCGGCCCGGTCCGTGCGGGCAGGGGGCGACCGGGAGACCAGGTTCACGGCCGCGCCCCCCGGCGGCCGCCGATGCCTCGGCTACAGCGGGAGCGCCGACTGCATCTGCGCGCGCAGTTCCGGTGTGAGGAACTCCCCGACCCTGGTCACCAGCAAGGCCATCTCGTAGGCGATGAGGCCGATGTCCGCCCCCGGGCTGGACAGGATCGCGAGGCAGGAGCCGTCACCGACCGCGGTGACGAACAGGAAGCCCTGATCCATCTCGACGATGGTCTGCCGCACGTTTCCGCCGCCGAAGAACCGGCCCGCACCGCGGGCCAGGCTGTTGAAACCGGAGGCGACCGCCGCGAGCTGGTCGGCGGTCGCCCGGTCCATCCCGTAGGACGTGGCGAGAAGCAGGCCGTCCGAGGACAGAGCAATCACGTAGGTGACTTCCGGCACCTTCTTGACGAGATTGTTGAGCAGCCAGCTCATGTTCTCCGACGGTCCCAGCGGACGCATCTCAGGTCACCTTTCCCACATCGTCGCCGTCGTTGGAATCCTGACCGTCCGCCAGGCCGCGACCGAAGTTGCTCTGGAAGGACGACATCATGCTGCGGATCTCGTCCGGGCTGCGCTGCGCGGCCAGGGGCACGGGGCGCTCCTCGGCCGCCTCGCGGCGCAGCTGCGGCGCGAGGTTCGCCCGCCGGGTCCGCTTGGGCAGCCCGTCCGCGTCGGTGGTGGCGGAGCGGCCGCCGCGGTCCGGGTGCTCCGGCCCGCCGGCGCCGCGCGAGCGCGTCGGCGGCTGACCACGATGCAGCGGGACGATCGACTGGTCGGCGCCGGTGTCGCCGCGGCGAGGCCCGGTGCCGCGGCGCAGCGGCGAGGTGAGGGGGTCCATCCGAGCCACCTCGCCGCCCCGGACGGATCCCCCGCCGGTGTGCGCCGACACGTCCCGCCCGGCGGGCGGATACCCGAAGGGCGCCGCCGGCTGGCCCGGGCCGCCCTGCGGGTAGCCACCGGTGTCGAAGGCGGTGCGTTCCACCGGCGCCGCACCGAATCCGTTCACGGCACGGGGGTCGGCCCCGGGTGGTCCGCCGAGCGGATCCACCGGCCCGGTCCCGTCGGCGGGGCCTGACGGGATGTCCACTGCGGGAGGCGGAGCCGAGCGGCCCCTGCGGCCTCGCCGGGAGGGCAGTTCGGGAAGAGCCCCGCCGGCCGCCTCGCCCGCGGGACCACTGGTGGGCTCGGCGTCGTCGGTACGCGCGGGCGCGTCGGAGCGGCGCCCGCCCGCCCGCCGGCGGGGCCGGTCGGCGACGAACCAGCTCGACCGCACGGTGGCGAACACCGGCAGGTCGTCGATGAGCGTCTCGTCCTGGCCGCGTTGCGGGTCCGGGAAGAGTTCGCGCTGGTCGTCCCGCGCCGCGTCGCCGCCGGCCGCACCGAGGGGGAGGGGGCCGGTACGTGCCGGCATCCCGTCGTCCGGCGAGAACTCGTCGCCGTACTCGCCGGTGTCCGCGTACGGGTCGGAGAAGCCGTCCTCGTCAAGGACCGGGCCGTCGAGCGCGGGGACGGCGGGGGCCGGCAGCGCACGTACCGTGGCGCCGCCCGAGGTGCCGCTGTCCTGCCCCTCCTCTTCGGGCTGGCGCAGCAGGGTGGCGGGGACGAGGACGATCGCCATCGTGCCGCCGTAGGGGGACGGGCGCAGGCGTACCGACACCGCGTGACGCTCGGCGAGGCGGCCGACGACGAACAGACCGAGGCGCTCGCTGGTCGACAGATCGAACGGCGGCGGGTTCGCGAGCCGCTCGTTGAGACCGTGGAACTCCTCGGGGCTCATGCCAAGCCCCCGGTCCTCGACCTCGATAACGAAGCCGTTGGACACCTCGTGCCCGCTGACCTGGACCGGTGTGTGCGGGGGCGAGAAGGACGTGGCGTTCTCGATGAGCTCGGCGAGCATGTGGATGACGTCACCGACGGCGTGGCCGCTGATCGCGCCGCCGTCGATCGGCATGACCTTCACCCGGGTGTAGTCCTCGACCTCGGCGACGGCACCGCGCACCACGTCCTTGATCGCGACGGGCCGGCGCCAGCCACGGGCGGGCTTGGAGCCCGACAGGACGATGAGGTCCTCCGCGTGGCGCCGCATGCGGGTGGCGAGGTGGTCGAGGCGGAACAGCTCCTCGAGCTCGTCGGGGTCGGTCTCCTTGCGCTCCAGACCGTCGATGATCTTCAGCTGGCGATGGATGAGCGCCTGGCTGCGCCGAGCGAGGTTGAGGAACGTGTCACCGATGCTCTTGCGCATCGCCGCCTGCTCGACCGCCGTGCGCACGGCCACCGCGTGCACGGTGGAGAACGCCTCGGCGAGCTGGCCGATCTCGTCTGTGCTCTGCACGTCGACGGGGAATGTCTCCGCCGACATGTCGACCTGTTCGCCCCGGTGAAGGCGTTCCACAACCCCGGGAAGGCTCTCGTTGGCCACTTCGAGCGCGCCCTGGCGCAGGCGGCGCAGGTGCCGGATCATCGGGCTCGCCACCAGCAGCGAAATCACCAGGGAGACGACGAGAACCAACGCGACCCCGATACTACCGAACAGCGCGTCGCGGGACGCCGAACTGGAGATGTCCTCGCTGGTCGTGCCCAAATCGGTCGCGATCCGGTGTTCGACCTGTCGCATCGCCGTGATCTTCGCGTCCACGGTCCGCAGCCAGTCCTGCTGGGTGATCGTCAGTGGCTGGCCGTTCGCGACAGCATTCACTGTGTCGTCGCGCATTGCCGTCGCCGCCGAGATCGTGCGCCCGACCGTCACGTTGTAGAACGACTGCTCGTCCGGGGTGGCGGTGGTGCGGAACTGCTGCAGCCACGCGTCCTCGGCACCGGCCGCGCTCTGGATCTGGCGCAGCGTCACCGTATCCGTCTGCCGGAGAATGATCACTCGGGCGACGGCGCCGCGCTGTTGGGCGGCCTGTTCCTTCGCCTGGGAGATACCGACCAGCGTGGTGGCTCCGTTGACGAGAGCCGCGTTATGGCTGCCGGCCGCCACACTCCCGTTGAGCGAAAGGAGATCGCTAACCAGGTCATTGAAGTACGAATTGTTGTCGTCCACCTGCGCCTGGTGCACGTCGAGCGCCTTGCGCTGCGCGGGCAGCCGGTCCAGCCGGTTCGCGATGGCCGCCAGCGTCGTCGCGAGGGTGTCGCGCGCGCCGGAGGGCAGCGCGGCCTCGCCGGCACGGTAGGTGGCCAGGGCCTGGTCGACGGGCCCCCGCGCGGCGACGGCCACCTGCCCCTGCGCGACGGCCATGTAGTTGGAGCCCGCGTAGGAGTTCGTGGCGTACCGCTCGGCCTGCAGTGCGGCGACCAGGTCATTCGCCTTGATCGAGAAGTTTGCCAGCGCCTTGATGCGGTTCGCGGCCCGTACGTTGTCGACGTTCCCTCGCACCTGTATCGCGCTCAGCACCGCCAAGGCGGCCAGGGGGACGACGAGAATCACCACGAGCTTCGAGCGGATGGGCCAATTCTGGAGCATCCGGTCCTCTCGTCCGGCACCCGGAGCTGGGCGCCTCGTGTGCGGGGTTGCTGTTCGTGTTCAAGCGGGACAAGGCCCCCGCGGACCAGACACGACAACGCACGGGCCGGCACATTGGCAGCGCGGTCCGACCATCTGACGATTGTTCCGGGGGGTGCGGACAACTCTAGCGGTCGATACCGGGCGCGGTGTTAGGGGCAGGGCGCGCCAAACAAATGGCTACGAGGGCGTCGCAGGGGGTGACGGGCATTCGGCGCCACCCGCGGCGCGGTATCACCGGCCGCGGAATTAATTCGGGGTATCCGGTCCCGGGTAGCGTCCAGCGACCAAAACGAGCACGAATCAGCGGTAGCCAGCGGGAACGCGCACGGATCACCGGGGCCGCTCGGCGTCCGCCCGGTAACCGGTTTCGCGACAGCGACAACGCGCACACTCCGGCCTTGCCGGAGACACATCAAGGCACCCCCGGACGCACAGCCGCACCCGAAACGCCGGACAGCGCCGGCATCCCATGCCTTTACCAACTCTTGTCGACCCGCTAAGAGGGCGGTGCGCACCGCCGGCCAATCGCCGACATGCCGCGCAAAGCCCCGTGCCGCCCTCGGTGGACCGGAGGTACCCCAGGTGAGACCGTTTCAATCCAGGTCCGCAGCGGAACCGCCATGCCCACCAGTCAACTCGGACAAAAAGCGCATTCCTTCGCAGGTTTTCCGCGGCAAGGACGGACGTGGGCAGTCCATGGACGGGGACAGACCAGGGCGGAGACAGACCGGGGCGGGGACAGACCAGGGCGGGGGCAGGCCGTCGGTGACGGCGTACCGGCCGCTCCGCCCGCGGCGCACCCGGCGGCGGACGGAAGGGCGAGCGCGGCGTCAGCCCGACAGGCGGGACCGGGCGGCGCGGTCGACCCCGCCGCGCTCCGGCGGGCGGACCCGGTGGACGAGAACCGACTGGCCGGTCACGGCGATCAGCGTCCCGTCACCGGCGTACATCCGGCCGCCCAGATGCGCGACGTTGCGGACGATCCCCTCGACCCGCACGTCCAGCAGGATCCACTCACCGGCCGGCAGCACCGCCGGACCACAGGCGGGTGCGACGAGGCGAAGGTGGTTGTCCAGGCTCGTCCCGAACGCCATGTCGCCGATCGCCTCGATGAGCGCGGCCGGCGCGAGGTCACCGAGCACCGCGAGTGCCGCGCCGGCGGGCGCCAGCGGGGGACGCAGGCGCAGCCACAGGGCGCTGCGCCCGGTGCCCGGCGTCCCGTCGAGATCGACGCGGGCCGGGCGTGCCCAGCGCTGGTCGAGCAGGGACACGAGGCCGTCGTCGCGGTAGTCGAGCCAGGTCGGGTACTCCCGCGGCGGGCAGTCCTCGGGGGCGGGCGCCCAGTGCGCAGGTGGCGCGAACCGGGTGACGTCGCCGCCGCCCCGGCCGAACGTGCCGCTCGTGACGAACACGGGCCGGCCCTCGACCGTGGCGCGCACGACGGCCTGCGACAGGCCGCGGCCGGCGGGGTCGATCTCGAGATCCACCGTCCGACCGGCCTCGACCGGGGCGAGGAACTGGGTCTGTGCCCACACGCCGTCACGGCCGCCGCAGACGCGGACGAACTCCATCGCGGCGGCGAGCCCGCAGCCGCCCCACAGCGTCCCGCGGGTGTTGAGCAGATGGTCCGCCGCGACGAAGCGTCCCCGCCTGCGCACCGGATCGACGGTGAGCCCGAGCAGCTGTGTGATCGACGCGGCCTCGGACGGTGAGGGCCCCCCGCAAACCCTGCCAGCGCCCACCGGCGACTCCCGGCGGGGATGTGGCGCCGCGCCGCCGGATGGCGCGGCGGGCGCGGCGGCGGGCTCGCCGGCCACCGTCCGGACCGCCTTGCCCCCGCCGGTCCGGGTCGCCGCGTCATGGACGATCCCTGCCGCGGTGCCGGCTTCGCTCGACCCAGTCACCCTGCCATCCTGGCAGTCCGGCTCCCCCGCACCCACCGGGGCTGTGACCGGAGCCTCGGCGGCCGGCCCGTCGAGAGCTTTCGCCCGCCCCGGCTCAGTGACAGAGTGGGTGCGCTCGGCAGGGACCGAGGAGGCCGCATGAGCGACGAGATCCACAGCGACGTCCACGGGGGCGTGCAGACGGTGCGCATCGTGCGCCCCGACAAGCGCGGCGCCCTGACACAGGGCATGTACAGCGCGCTCACCGAGGCGTTCACAGCGGCCGAGGCCGACGCCGGTGTCCGGATCATCCGGCTGTGCGGCGACGCCGGGTCGTTCACCGCGGGCAACGACCTGGACGATTTCCTGGCCGGTGGGGCACTGCGGCCGGACGGGCCGACGATGGGGTTCCTGCGGGTCGTCGCGCGCGGCACCAAGCTGCTCGTCGCCGAGGTCGACGGGCCCGCGGTGGGGATCGGCACGACGGTGCTGCTGCACTGTGACCTGGTGTACGCCACCGAGCGCAGCAGGCTGGGCCTGCCGTTCGTCAGTCTCGGGGTGGTGCCGGAGTTCGGGTCGAGCCTGCTGCTGCCCCGACGGGTAGGGCCGGCGGCCGCGGCGCGACTGGTCTACTTCGGCGAGCCGTTCGGTGCCGCCGAGGCGGCCCGGCTGGGAATCGTCACCGAGGTGCTGGCGGACGCGCAGGCGCTGCGGGCGCGGGTCGACGACCGCGTCGCCGCGCTGCTCGCCCAGCCCGCCGAGGCCCTCGCCGCCACCCGGGCGCTGCTCCACGACGCCGGCGACGCCGAGATCCTCGACCGTATTGAGCTCGAGGGCAGGATCTTCGCCGAGCGCCTCGCCTCGGCGCAGACCCAGGCCGCGATCGCGGCGCGGATGCCCGGCCGGAACCGGGGTTCCTGACGGGTGGCCATCGGATCGCCGCACCACACCCCCGACGCCCGCTGACCTCGCCCCCCGCACGGCCGGTTCGGCGGACGTGCCCCGGGCATACCGGTGACCGTGACCGGTTCCCTGCCGCGCCAGCGTGAGCGGGGGGACGTCGTCCCACGCCGACGCTGGTGGCGCGTGTCGTCGCCCGTTTCGGGCGGTTTTCCGCCGGCCCGCAGTGCCCTCGGCCTGCGTGTTGTGCTCGCCACCTTCGGGTTGATCTTCTGCGGGGTGTGCGCGGGGCTGTTCGCCGTGCGCGGGCAGGCCGGCGCCGCGGCGGTGCTGGCGGTGCTCGCCCTGGTGGCGATCGTGGATCTCCTCGTCCTCGGGTGGCGCCTGCGCCAGCGCGCCCGCGGCGCCCCGCCACCCGTCTGATCGCCGCCGGCGACCGCGGACCGCGAGGGCGGACCGGTGCGCGCGCACCGCACGGGTTCTCGGAGCAGGACCGCGCAATCCCGAGCCGGCCTACCGCCACAACGCCCCACCCTGGCCGCATAGGGTGTTCGTAGCGCGGGTCAGCCGGCGGTGATGGCGGGCTGCTCCCGCCCGCGGTGACGGCCACGGTTCACGTCTGCGGGCAGGCGGCGGTCAGGAAGAGGACGGCGGTCGATGAGCGACCCGGCGGGCTACCGGGAAGGCGCGGAGCTCCCCCGGGGGACGGCGGACGAGCCGGAACTGCGGCAGGGACTGCGGCGGATGCGGATCATCGCCACCGGCCTGCTCGCCGCCGTCGTGACGGTCTACCTGGTCACGCAGGGCTGGCACAGCCACGGCGGCCCCGCCTGGGCCGGGTATGTGGCCGCGGCCGCCGAGGCCGGTGTCGTGGGCGCGCTGGCCGACTGGTTCGCCGTGACGGCGCTGTTCCGCCACCCGCTGGGCCTCCCGATCCCGCACACGGCGATCATCCCGCACCGCAAGGACGCCCTCGGCCGCGGCCTGGAGACGTTCGTCAGCACGCACTTCCTCGCCGAGGACGTGATCCGCGAGAAGGTGGACGGTGTCGGCGTCTCGGCGCGGGTCGGCGCCTGGCTGCGCCAGCCGGCGCACGCCGAGCGGGTGACGACCGAGGTCGCCGAGCGGCTCACCTCCGTCATCGCCGGGATGAACGACGATCTCGTCCGGGAGATCGTCGAGAAGGCGGTGCTGCCGCGGGTGGTCGAGCGTCCCTGGGCGGGGGTGCTCGGCATGGCACTGCAACGGGTGCTCGACGACTCGTTGCACCACCGGCTGGTGGACGTGCTCGTGGCCGAGATCCAGGACTGGCTCGTGCACAATCCGGACACGTTCGTCCGCCTCGTGCTCGACCAGGCACCCTCCTGGACGCCGCAGTGGCTCGACGAGGCGGTCGCCGCCAAGGCGTACGACAAGGCTCTCGAGGCGGTCGCGCAGCTGCGGGCCGATCCCGAGCACCGGATCCGCCAGGCGATCGACCGGTTCCTCGGCGACTTCGCCGCCCGGCTTCGCACCGACCCCGAGCTGGGCGAGCAGGTGGAGCAGCTCAAGGGACGGCTGCTCGGGCACCCAGAGGTGGGCCGGGCCGTGAGTGCCATCTGGGCGACGACGCGGACCATCCTGCTCGACCTCGCCGGGGATCCGCGCGGCACCGCCCGGGTCCGCGCGACCGACGAGCTGGCCGCGTTCGGCGCCCGCCTGGCCACCGACCCGCAGCTCGGCCGCACCGTCGACCGCGGCGCCGCGGACCTCGCGACCCGGGCGGTGGCCCGGTACAAACGGGACATCGCGGCGATCATCGGCGACACGGTCGCGAGCTGGGAGCCGGCGGAGACCTCGCGGCGCATCGAGCTGCACGTCGGCCGCGACCTGCAGTTCATCCGGATCAACGGAACGGTCGTCGGCGCGCTGGTCGGGCTGGTCATCCACGCGCTGACCGACCTCGTCTTCTGACAGGACGCCCCATGCAGGCCACACCGAGTGCCCGCGACCCACGTGACCCACACGACGCCGGCGGCACAGCCGGTGCCGCGGACCGGCGCGATCCGCGGCCCGACCCTCCGGCCGTGGTCACCGGATCGGGCGGGGACGGCTGGGCGGCCCTGCCCGAGCGTGTCGTCGGCCCCGTCACACCGAGCGGCCCGGGACCGGCCCGCCGCCGGCGCCGCTGGCCCGAACGGCGGGCGCCGATCGGGCCGCCCGGCCGGTCCCTGGCGGCGGCCGTGGGCCTCACCGGGCTGGTCGCCCTCGCCTGGTTCGGGATGATCAGCCGCATCGGCCACTTCGACGTGGACGTGTTCCTGCGCGCCGGCGCGGCGGTGCGGGCGGGCCAGGACCCCTACCCGACACCGGGTACGGCCGCCGTGCACTCGGGCTTCGCGTTCGTCTACCCGTACCTGACCGCCCTGCCGTTCGCGCCGCTGTCGGGCCTGCGGCACGCCGACGACGTGTTCGTCGCGCTGTCGGTGCTCGCGGTGCTCGCCGGCGCACGCCTCGCCGGCGCGCGGGACTGGCGGGTGTTCGCGCTGGTCATCGCCGCGTCCACGACGATCATCGGGCTGCAGATGGGCACCCTCAACGCGTTGCTGTTCGCCGGGCTCACCCTCGCCTGGCGACGACGGGACCGGCCAGCCACCTGTGGGACGGTCCTCGCGCTGCTGGTCTACAGCAAGGTGTTCCTCCTTCCCCTGCTGCTGTGGCCGGTGCTGGCCCGACGGTGGCGGGCGGCGGCGGTGGCCGGCGTGGTCCTGGCCGTCCTGCTCGGCGCCGGCGAGCTGCTCAGTCCGCTCGGGACCCGGGGCTACCTGGACCTGCTGGGTCAGCTCGGCCGGGCCGAATCGGTCGCCGGGGTGAGTCTGACGGGACTGCTGGCCAACGTCGGGCTGCCGATGGGTGTCGCCGCGGGGCTGGCACGGGCGGCCGCGGTGGCGGTGCTGGCCGGATGCGGGTGGGCACTGCGCCGCCGGGGCCACGACGAACGGCTGGCGTACACCGGCGGGGTCGTCGCCGCCGTGCTCGCCTCCCCGATCGTCTGGTGCCACTACCTGCTTCTGCTCGTTGCTCCCCTGCTCGCGCTGAGTAGACCGTCCGGACCAGGGCGCCCTGTCGGGGTGGCTGACGCGGACGCGGTGGCCGACCCGGACGGGGTGCGTGGGCCGCGCCGGCGACGGCGTGGGCGGCCCGTGGGGGCGAATCGGCCCGAAGGTCCTGTCTCCCCCGTGCCGATCGCCACGTTCGCGGCCGCCTCCTGGTTTCTCGTGACCCCGCACCGCAGCAGCGGCGCCGCTCTGGCCGTGACCGCCCTCATCCTGGCGCCCCTGGTGGTGTCCTGCCTGGTGAGCGGGGGTGCGCCGGGGCCGTTCGGCGATCGGCGCAGGCCGATGGTCCCGCGGGTGACCCTGGTCGCGTCCACGACAGCCGGGATCGGGCTCGTCGTCGCTGTGGGTGATGGCCTGGCGGAGCTCGCCGCCGTGCACACGCCGGGTGCACACGTCGTCGGCGCGTACGCCGCGGTCGTCGGCATCCTCGCACTGCTTGCCTGGGCAGTACGGACCACCGCCGTATCCTGGTCGCCTGTGGGCGTTGTGGCCCTCGACGGCCCGATCACACCGGCGACCGGTCGCGAGGCCGACGGCGGTCCGGCCAACACGGAGGACTCCGGCGCCGCGCGCCGGGGTACGGGCGGATCGTGACCGGGCAAAGTGCCTCAGACGGGCATGCACCTGGCCGTTGCACCCTGCCGGCGGGTCCCGGTCCGCGGATCGTCGAGGTACCGTGAACAGGACGACGGCCCGAGCGGCTGTCCGCGCCCGACCGAATGGTCGGGTGTGCGAGGTCGGTGCGAGCGCCAAAGCGGGACATTCCCGCCGTGGGTCCGGTCGCGGAGCCGGCCGTACCCCGGCCGCCGGACGATGCGCGGGCTTGTGCGGATCTTCGCACTCGTCCAACTGATCTCATGGTGGCCCTGACCTGATCGGCGGATACCTCTGTCTCAGCACGGAAACTCCCAGTCCCTTGCTGCCCACCGCCAGCCGCGCCCGGCCCGGGGCCGCGGCGGTCCGAGCGGTGCGGGCCGCGGCGCCGGCCGCGGTTCCCGGTACGGCGGCTCCCGCGTCGGCGGACCGGCGCGGCCGGCCGCTCCCCTCATCACGACCCGTGACCCCCGGCCCCCGGCGGAGTCCTTCGAGGACGCCGGCCTGCCCCGCCGGCTGATCAAGGCGCTGGCCGAGCGGGACATCGCCGCCCCGTTCCCGGTGCAGGCCTCGACCCTGCCCGACGTGCTGGCCGGCGAGAACGTCCTCGGCCGGGCACGCACCGGCTCGGGCAAGACACTCGCGTTCGGGCTGCCCATGCTCGCGCGGCTGTCGGCTGGCGGCCCCGCGCAGCCACGCCGTCCCCGCGGGCTCGTCCTGGTGCCGACCCGCGAGCTCGCCCAGCAGGTCAACGACGCCCTCGAGCCGCTGACCCGGTCGCTGAACCTGCGCATGGTGCCCGTCTACGGCGGAACGTCGATCAGCCGGCAGATCTCGGCGCTGCGCCGCGGCGTGCATCTCGTCGTGGCCACCCCGGGCCGGCTGACGGACCTCGTCGAGCGCGGCGCCTGTGAGCTCGGCGGCATCGAGATGACGGTGCTGGACGAGGCCGACTTCATGTGTGACCTCGGCTTCCTGCCCGCGGTGCGGGCTCTGCTCGACGCCACCCCGTCCGACGGGCAGCGGCTGCTGTTCAGCGCGACGCTTGACCGGGAGGTGGAGGTGCTCGTGCGCGACTACCTGCCCGACCCGGTCCTCGTCGCGATCGACTCGGAGACCTCCCAGGTCACGACGCTGGCTCGGCACGCCCTCGAGGCCCCCGACCGCAACGCGCAGGTCGCGCTGGTGACGGCGCTGGCCGGCGGGTCGGGGCGCACGCTGGTGTTCGTGCGCACCCAGCGCGACGCCGACCGGATCGCCGAGTCGCTGAGCCGCGCCGGAGTGCCGGCCGAGCCGCTGCACGGCGGGATGCCGCAGGGTGCCCGCACCCGGGCGCTCGCCGGCTTCACCGACGGCTTCTACCGGGTACTCGTCGCCACCGACGTCGCCGCGCGCGGCATCCACGTCGACGGCATCCGGCTCGTCGTGCACCTCGGCCCGCCCGAGGACGCCAAGACCTACCAGCATCGTGGTGGGCGCACCGCGCGCGCCGGCGCCGACGGTGCCGACGTGCTCGTCACCCTGCCCGCGGAGCGCGGCAAGGTGCGCGGGCTGCTGCGGGCGGTCGGCATCGAGGCGCGGCCGGCCACGACCACGCCCGATGACCCGATCGTCCTGGAGCTCGCCGGTCCGCCGGCCCCCCGGGTCAGCCGGAACGAGATCCCGCAGGCCCGCTCCGGCGGCACCGCGGGCGGCCGGGGCCCGCGCTTCGCCGGCGCGGGCAGCGGAGGCTCCCGCTCGGGCGGCGGCCCGCGCCACGGCGGCGGACCCGGCGCGGCTCCCCGTGACGGCGACTCCCGCCACGCCCGCCGCGACGGACACCGCCTCGGCCGCCCGGCCTCCGGCGGTCGGGCACCGCGGCACGGCAGCGCCGCCGTGCCCGACCAGACGCCGGCGTCCTCCGCGCCGAGCGCCTGACCCGCCTGTCGCCCGCCAGCCGGGCGACCGGCCGCGCCCCGTGTCCGACCAGGACTCAGGGCGCGGCCGACCAGGCGGTCTGGTCACCATCCGTATCCACCTCCGCCCGTGTTCTCGGCCGGCCCGGTCGGACCGACCCGTTCGGGCCGGCCGGGTTCGCGACGCTGTGACCTGGCACGCGGGACTGCCCGTCAGCGCACCGTTCGGTTCCGTGGTGTGAGCAGGGCCACCCGAGGCCTTTGCGCACCCCGTCCCCTGGATACCGTTTTAGGGACAGGTGTCGACATCACTGGAAGGAGCGTGCGCATGGAGCAGAACCAGCCCGGCCCTCTGACCTCCGGCCTTTCCGGATCGGGGCCGCGGGAGGCGATCCCCGGTGCCGCCGATGGCGTGAGCGGCGCGGACCCCGCCGCCGAGAAGATCGCCTTCGGTTCGGTCGCGAACCCGAAGCGGCTGCGTCTGGGCGTACCCCGGTCCGCGTGACCCGCGGGCGGTCAGGGTCGAGGAGGGTCGGCCGCCGCCGGGCGGCCGGCCTCACGCCTCCCTGCCCACCCTTCATCACCATCCGTCACATCGTCATGCCCGCCCTTCCCCTCTCCCGCCCTCTCGCGCGTGCCACCAGCGCGGCCTCGCCGTTCACTGCGGGCCGCGGGCGCCCTACCGTCGAGGGATGACCAACCTCGAGGAGACGTCGCGCACCGACGGTGATACGCCCGGCGTGCCGGTGCTCCCCCACCCGCCGGTGGTGCCCGGGGCACCCGTGTCGGCGGTCAGCGGGCAGACGGCCGAGGGCCATCGGTCCTACTGGGCGCAGCTCGGTGGGCCCGTGCACTTCGTCGACTTCGGGGGCCCGGCCACCGCGCCGCTGTTGCTGTGCGTGCACGGCCTCGGCGGCTCGCACCTCAACTGGCTGCCGCTCGCCCCTCTTCTCACCGCGTCCCACCGGGTGCTGGCCGTGGACCTCGCCGGGCACGGCCGCACCCCGGCCGCCGGGCGGCGCACCGACGTCGCCGCCAACCAGCGCCTGCTCGACCGGTTCCTCGCGGAGGTCCTCGCCGTCGCGCCGGTCCTCGTCGGCAACTCGATGGGCGGCATGATCAGCCTCCTGCAGGCCGGTCACCGACCGGACTCCGTGGCCGGCATGATCCTCGTCGACCCGGCGCTGCCCCGCCCCCGCGGCGTGCGCCCGGATCCGGAGATCGCCCGCCTGTTCGCCGGCCTGTTCCTCCCCTGGGTCGGCACGGCCGTGCTGGCCCACCGGCGGACCCGCTACACGCCGGGCGAGCTCGTCGAGCAGAGCCTGCGCCGGATCTGCGCCGACCCGGCCCGCGTTCCCGCCTCCGCCCGGGTCGCGATGGAACGCGCCCAGCGGGAACGGGACGGCCTGCCCGACGCCGACCAGGCGTTCGTCGCCGCCGCCCGGTCGGTGGTGTGGTCGCTGCTGCGGGCGGCGCCGCTGTCGCGACTGGTCCGCACCGTCCCGCATCCGACGCTGCTGCTGCACGGCACCGCCGACCGGCTCATCCCGGTGGCGGTGGCGCGCGACGTCGCCGCCCGCCGCCCGGACTGGCGGGTGGAGATCCTCGACGGGCTCGGGCACGTGCCGATGATCGAGGACGCTGACCGCACGGCGACACTGATCCAGGACTGGCTGTCGGGCGAGGGGCGGGTCGCGGCCGACCGGGCCCGCCCGGCGCCCGGCCCCGGCGCCGCGACCGGACGGCCCGCGGCCGCCCCGACGCCGGCGGTGGGCGGCTGAGCGGCCCGGCCGATCCCGGGCCGGCGCTGGCGGCGGCGCTGCGGGCCGCCACCGGACACGCGCACGACTGGCTCGCGGGATTGGGTACCCGTCCGGTCCGCCCGGCGCACAGCGCCGCTGAGGTCCTCGCCCGCCTCGACGACCGGCTGCCCGACGGCCCCACCGACCCGGTGGCGGTCATCGACGCGCTCGTCGAGGCGGTGGATGGCGGGCTGACCGCCACCGGCTCGCCCGCCTTCTTCGGCTACGTCATCGGCGGCACCCTGCCCGCGGCGCTCGCCGCCGACGTCCTCGCCGTCGTCTGGGACCAGAACGCGGCGCTCGCGTCGCTGTCGCCGGCGGCCAGCGCCGTGGAGTCCGTCGCCGGGCGCTGGGTGACGCAGCTGCTCGGCCTGCCGTCCCACGTGTCCGTCGGGTTCACCACCGGCACCCAGATGGCGCATGTCACCGCCCTCGCGGCCGCCCGGCACCGGGTGCTCGCCGACGCTGGCTGGGACGTGGAGGCCGACGGCCTGCTCGGCGCACCCCCGGTGCGGGTGCTCGCCGGCGCCGACCGCCACGCCACCGTCGACGCCGCGCTGCGCCTGCTCGGCCTCGGGCGGCGCGCCGTCGTCCCGGTGGCCACCGACGGGCTCGGCCGCATGCGCCCGGACGCGCTGCGCGCCGCCCTCGCCGGCGGCGCGCCGCCCTCCCACACCCACCCCGGCCATGCGGCCGGCCCCGGCCGCGCCGCCGCGGCCCGGCCGACGATCGTCATCACCCAGGTGGGCGAGGTCAACACCGGCGCCGCGGACCCGCTCGCCGAGATCTGCGCGCTGGCCCACGAGCACGGCGGCTGGGTGCACGTCGACGGGGCCTTCGGGCTGTGGGCGGCGGTGTCGGGATCGCCGGCGCGGCGTGCCCTCGTCGCCGGGGCGGCGCAGGCCGACTCGTGGGCGACCGATGGGCACAAGTGGCTCAACGTGCCCTACGACTGCGGGATCGCGCTCGTCGCCGACCCGGCGGCGCATCGGGGGGCGATGGCGGCACCCGCCGTCTACTTCCCGCCGGACGGGGCCGGCCAGCTCGATCCGGTCGACTGGACGCCGGAGTTCAGCCGCCGGGCGCGGGCGTTCGCGGTGTACGCGGCGCTGCGCTCGCTGGGCCGCGCGGGCCTGCGTGAGCTTGTCGACCGCTGTTGCGACCTCGCCGACCACGCCGCCCACCGACTCGCGGCGGTACCCGGCCTGAGCGTGCTCAACGCCACCGACGGCCCCGCCGCGCCGGGCGGGCTCGTCCCGCTCAACCAGGTCCTGCTCCGGGTGGACGGCCCGGCGCGGCGCCCGGGGTGCGCCCGGGCGGACATCCCGTCGCGCGGATACCCGGACCCCGCCGTGGCGGGCGACCGGCTGACCCGCGAGGTCACCGCCGCGGTGACGGCGGGTGGCGAGGCGTACCTGACCGGCACGACGTGGCGCGGGCAGGCCGCGATGCGCCTGTCCGTGAGTAACTGGGCGACCACCCTCGCTGACGTCGACCGCGCCGTCGACGTGATCGCCGCGGCCGTTGCCGCGCGCCGCGCCGGGGGCGCAGGGGACGCTCGGTAACCGCCGGCCGGGAGCGCTCCGTCGCACGCCGTGGGCCGCCGGCATGGCGGCGATCCGGGGCGCGGCCGGGCAGCTAGGCTGCCGGGACAAGTCCCGTCCATCCGGCCGATCCCCCGCGGCGGGCGCATCGGCCCGGCCCCACCCGACAACCTCGGCCGAGTCCGGGCCCACCGGGTGCGCCGGGTGCGTCCCCCGTCGGGCACCGCCGGGTGGGTGGCCGTCCGCTTCGACCGGCGTGCCCAGCGCGCGGAAGGGTCCGTCCGAGGTGTCAAACTCCTTCGTCCACCTGCACGTCCACACCGAGTACTCGATGCTGGACGGCGCGGCCCGGTTGAAGGACATGTTCGCCGAGGTGTCGCGCCAGCAGATGCCGGCGGTCGCGATCACCGACCACGGCTACATGTACGGCGCGTACGACTTCCACAAGCAGGCGACCGCCGCCGGCGTCAAGCCGATCATCGGCTGCGAGGCGTACGTGGCCCCCCAGTCGCGCCTGCTCAAGCAGCGTGTGCGCTGGGGCGAGCCACACCAGAAGGGCGACGACGTCTCCGGTGGTGGCTCCTACACCCACATGACGATGTGGGCGCGCAACGCGGTCGGCCTGAAGAACATGTTCAAGCTCAACTCCCGGGCGTCGATCGAGGGTCACTACATCAAGTGGCCGCGGATGGACGAGGAGATCATCGCCGAGCACGCCGAGGGGCTCATGGCGACGACCGGGTGCCCGTCCGGGAACGTGCAGACCCGGCTGCGCCTCGGGCACTTCGACGCCGCCCTGCAGGCCGCCGCGACCTACCAGGAGATCTTCGGCAGGGAGAACTTCTTCTGCGAGATCATGGATCACGGGCTCGACATCGAGCGCCGGGTCCGCGACGGGCTCGTCGACATCGCCCGCAAGCTCGGCATGCGCTTCGTGGTCACCAACGACTCGCACTACACCTACGAGTCCGAGCGCGAGGCCCACTCCGCGCTGCTGTGCGTCCAGACGGCCTCGACGGTGGCGAACCCGACCTTCCAGTTCGAGGGATCGGGTTACTACCTCAAGAGCGCCGAGGAGATGTACGCGATCGATGGCTCGGACGTCTGGCAGGAGGGCTGCGAGACCACGCTGATGATCGCCGAGCGGGTCGACCCGACCGGCATGTTCAGCAAGCGCAACCTCATGCCGCGTTTCCCGGTCCCCGACGGCGAGACCGAGGAGAGCTGGTTCCGCGCGGAGACCTGGGCCGGCATGGACCGGCGCTTCCCCGGCGGCTACGACGAGGAGCACCGCGAGCGGGTCGAGTACGAGATCGGGATCATCCTCCAGATGGGGTTCCCCTCGTACTTCCTGGTCGTCGCCGACTTCATCATGTGGGCGAAGAGCCAGGGGATCCCGGTCGGGCCCGGCCGTGGCAGCGCCGCCGGGTCGATGGTCGCCTACGCGCTTGGCATCACCGACCTCGACCCGATCCCCCACTCGCTGCTGTTCGAGCGCTTCCTCAACCCCGAGCGCGTGTCCATGCCCGACATCGACATCGACTTCGACGAACGTCGGCGCGGTGACGTGATCCGCTATGTGACCGACCGGTGGGGCGAGGACCGCATCGCGCAGATCGTCACCTACGGCACCATCAAGGCGAAGGCCGCCATCAAGGACTCCTCCCGTGTCCTCGGCTACCCGTACGCGGTCGGCGACCGGATCACCAAGGCGATGCCGCCGGCCGTCATGGGCAAGGACATCCCGCTGGGCGGCATCTTCGACGAGAAGCACCCGCGCTTCAGCGAGGCCGGTGAGATCCGCGGCCTCTACGAGTCCGACGCGGACGTCCGCAAGGTCATCGACACCGCGAAGGGCCTCGAGGGCCTCATCCGCCAGGCAGGCGTGCACGCGGCGGGCGTCATCATGTCCGCCGAGCCGATCATCGACCACATCCCGGTGTGGCGCCGCGACGCCGACGGCGCGATCATCACGCAGTTCGACTACCCGACCTGCGAGACGCTCGGCCTGCTCAAGATGGACTTCCTGGGCCTGCGCAACCTCACGGTGATGGACGACGCGGTGCGCAACGTCGAGTCCAACCGGGACCGGACGATCGACCTGCTCGGCCTGAGCCTCGACGATCCCGCCAGCTACGAACTGCTGGGCCGCGGCGACACGCTCGGCGTGTTCCAGCTCGACGGCGGCCCGATGCGCTCCCTGCTGCGGATGATGCGCCCCGACAACTTCGAGGACATCTCCGCCGTGCTCGCGCTCTACCGGCCGGGGCCGATGGGCGCCAACTCGCACATCAACTACGCGCTGCGCAAGAACGGCCAGCAGGAGATCACCCCGATCCACCCGGAGCTGGCCGAGCCGCTCGCCGACATCCTCGACACGACCTACGGCCTGATCGTCTACCAGGAGCAGGTCATGGCGATCGCGCAGAGGGTCGCCGGCTACTCCCTCGGCGGCGCGGACCTGCTGCGCCGGGCGATGGGCAAGAAGAAGAAGGAGATCCTCGACAAGGAGTTCGTCCCGTTCTCCAGCGGGATGAAGGACAACGGCTACTCCGACGCGGCCATCAAGACACTGTGGGACATCCTCGTCCCGTTCTCCGACTACGCCTTCAACAAAGCGCACACCGCCGGCTACGGACTCGTCTCCTACTGGACGGCGTACCTGAAGGCCAACTATCCGGCCGAGTACATGGCGGCGCTGCTCACCTCGGTGCGTGACGACAAGGACAAGTCGGCGATCTACCTCAACGAGTGCCGACGGATGGGCATCCGGGTGCTGCCGCCGGACGTCAACAGCTCCAACGCCGACTACACGGCGCACGGATCGAACGAGATCCGGGTCGGCCTCGCCGCCATCCGCAACGTGGGGACGAACGTCGTCGAGTCGATCGTGCGCACCCGGGGAGCCAAGCCCCGGTTCGTGTCGTTCCCGGACTTCCTCGACAAGGTCGAGGCGGTGGTCTGCAACAAGCGCACCATCGAGTCGCTGATCAAGGCCGGCGCCTTCGACGCCCTCGGGCACACCCGTCGCGGCCTGGTGGAGCGGCACGAGCAGGCCGTCGACGCGGTCATGAGCGTGAAGAAGAAGAACGCCGAGGGCCAGTTCGACCTGTTCGCACTCGACGACACCGAGGACGACGGCGGCGCGCCGATGTTCGGCGTCCAGGAGTTCTCCGACCAGGAGTGGGACAAGACGGTCAAGCTGTCCCACGAGCGGGAGATGCTCGGCCTGTACGTGTCGGACCACCCGCTGCGCGACGTCGAGCACATCCTGGCCGCCAAGGCCGACTGCGGCATCGCCTCGCTCACCGGCGGTGAGTACGCGGACGGCTCGACGGTGACCATCGGCGGAATCATCTCCAGCCTGCAGCGCAAGGTCACCAAGCAGGGCAAGCTCTGGGCGCTGACGACCATCGAGGACCTGGAGGGCGGTCTGGAGGTGATGTTCTTCCCGCAGACCTACGAGACGTGCTCGACGCAGCTCGCCGAGGACGCCGTCGTCATCGTCAAGGGCCGCCTCGACAAGCGGGAGGATGCCCCGCGGCTGATCGCCTCCGAGCTGACCGTGCCGGACCTCAGCGACCAGGCGCTGAGCCCGCCGGTGATCATCACGATGCCGGCGTCGCGGGTGAACCCGCCGACCGTCGAACGGCTACGCGAGGTACTCGGCACCCATCCGGGCACGACCGAGGTGCACCTGCGCCTGCAGGGCGCGAGCCGGGTCACGCTGCTGCGCCTCGACGACGCCTACAAGGTGCAGCGCACCCCCGCGCTGATGGGCGACCTCAAGGCCCTGCTCGGCGCCGCCGCCGTCGCCTGACCTCCGCCGGATCGGGCCGGGGCGGCCAGCGGCCGCCCCGGCCCAGCCCGGCCGGGCGTCCACCGCGGGCGTCTCGCGCCGTGCGTGGCCTGGTGTTCTCAGGAGGTCAGCAGGCGGTTTATTCCCGTTCTCGGGCCTACTGGCATGCGACACCTGCCACCGTTCGAACGCGGCTTTTCCGGGGGACGATGCCACCCAGACAACCAGGTGCGACCGCGCCCCGCGGGGCTGGGCCGACCAGGGTCCGCGACCGGCCGGCGCGCACAGCACCGGTGGTTTGTCCAGACCCGGGTCGGGCGGCGCCGACCGGGCCGGTCCCCGGCGCTGTCCCCGCCGGCCGACTCCGGCGACGTCCCAGCACGGGGACGGCGCACCCGAGCCGGAGGATGCGCCGTGACGATCAGTCGAGACCTGGAGGACCCCCAGCCCGTCGCCCCCGCGACCCCCACCGGTGCCGATCCGGCGCCCGCGTGGTCGCCGCAGGTCGCGCGGGCGACGCACGCCCTGCTCGGGACCCTGCTCGGGACCGACCCGCCGGTCCGGGTCACACTGTGGGACGGTTCGACGCTCGGCCCCGACACGCCGACCCGGATCGCCGTGCGCTCCCCCGAGGCGATGCGCCGGGTGCTGTTCCGCCCCGGCGAGCTGGGCCTGGCCCGCGCGTTCGTCGCCGGCGACCTCGACGTCGACGGCGACATCTTCGCCGCCCTCGGAGTGCGCGAGGGGCTGTCGACATCACCGCGGCGGCTTGACGCCGCGGCCCGGGGCGCGCTGTTCACCCTGCTGCGGGAGCTGGGCACCCGGCCGCCGGTCCCGCCGGCGGAGGAGGCCCGACTCCATGGCCGCCGGCACAGCCAGGACCGCGACGCCGCCGCCATCTCGCACCACTACGACGTGTCGAACGACTTCTACCGCCTGCTGCTCGGCCCCACGATGACGTACTCGTGCGCGGTCTGGGAGTCCCCGTCCGTGGGGCTCGACGCCGCCCAGGAGGCCAAGCACGAGCTGGTCTGCCGCAAGCTCGGCCTGCGACCCGGCGAGCGGCTGCTTGACATCGGCTGCGGCTGGGGCAGCATGCTCCTGCACGCCGCCCGGCACCACGGCGTGCGCGGAGTGGGGGTGACGATCTCGGTGGAGCAGGCGACGGAGGCACGGCGCCGCATCGCCGAGGCGGGACTGTCCGACGCGATCGAGATCCGCCTGCAGGACTACCGGGAGATCCCCGACGGCCCGTTCGACGCGATCAGCTCCGTCGGCATGGTCGAGCACGTCGGCCGGGCGATGCTGCCGACCTACTTCGCCAGCCTGTACGGGCTGCTGCGCCCCGGCGGCCGGCTGCTCAACCACGGCATCTCCCTGCCCGGCGACCCGGCGGGCGCGGGACGCGGCCGCCCGCACCTCGGGCCGGTGCCGCTGCCGAAGGGCCGGGACTTCCTGCGCCGCTACGTGTTTCCCGACGGGGAGCTGCACGAGATCGGGCTCATGACCTCGCTGACGCAGGCCGCCGGCTTCGAGGTCCGCCACGTCGAGAACCTGCGCGAGCACTACGCGCTGACCCTGCGCGCCTGGGTGCGCCGCCTGGAGGAGGACTGGGACACCGCCATCCGGCTGGCCGGCGCGGGCCGCGCGCGGGTGTGGCGGCTGTACATGGCGGGCTCGGCGCTCAGCTTCGAGTCCGGCCAGACCCAGATCCACCAGACGCTGGCCGTCCGCCCCGACGCCGGCCGCTCCGGCCAACCCCTGCGCCCCCACTACGACTCCCCCGCCCCGTCCCCGTCCTCCTGACCGACGTCCCGACGTCCCGACGTCGATCGGCCGGCGCCCCACCTTGTGGGACGCCGGCCATGGTCACGGCGCCGCGAACCGCTCAGACGCTGGTGTGCGCGCGCTCGGGATAGCGGACCGCGGCGACCTCGCCGGCGTAACGATCGGCTGCGTCGCCCAGAGTGCCGGCAAGGTGGGCGTAGCGCTTGACGAACCGGGGCGCGCGGCCCGTGGTCAGGCCGGCCAGGTCCTGCCAGACCATGATCTGGGCGTCGCAGTCCGGACCCGCTCCGATGCCCACCGTCGGGATGCGCAGGGACACGGACACCCGGCGTCCCAGCTCGGCCGGGACGGCCTCCAGGACAACGGCGAACGCGCCCGCCCGTTCCAGTGCCAGCGCATCCTCCAGCAGCCGGTCACCGGCGCCGCCGCGGCCCTGAACCCGGTGCCCGCCCAGAGCATGGATGCTCTGCGGGGTCAGTCCGAGATGCCCCACGACCGGGATGCCGGCCGCCACCAGCGCGCTCACCTGCGGGATCACCGCCCGGCCGCCTTCCAGCTTGACCGCCTGCGCCCCGCCCTCCTTCAGATGGCGCACCGCGTTGACCAGCGCCTGTCGCGGCCCGCTCTGGTAGGTACCGAAGGGCAGGTCGGCGACGACCAGCGCGGTACGGGTGCCGCGGACGACGGCCCGCACCATCGGAACGAGCTGCTCCATCGTCACCGGTACGGTGCTCGGGTCCCCGAGGACCATCTCGCCGCTGGTGTCGCCGACGAGCAGGGCACGCGCCCCGGCCTGGTCAAGGACCCCGGCCGTGAGGGCGTCGTAGCTGGTGAGCATCGCCCATCGCTCACCGCGGTCGGTCGCCGCCTGTAGATCACGAACAGTGATCCGACGATCCGTGGGCCACGCTGTTGCTGTCCGCGAAGGCACGGGAAGGAGGGGAGGAATGGACATGGGTATGTCCCTTCTGGTCACCACCACGGTCGGGTTGGCGCCAGTCCCGATAATGCTCCGGCGGATCTCTGTGCCGCCGGCCCGTGATGCCTTCACCACGGACTCGGCCGCGGCAAAGCTCGGCGGAGCGGCATGACGGACACGTCTCTTCCCGGCGGCGCGGTCAACGCCGTGACCCGCGTTGGCGCAACAGTACGAAGGCCGCTGCCACCCCGTGCCGGTTACATCCACGATCTACTCACGTTTCTGGCACAGCAGGGCTGGGATGGGGCACCACGACCGCTCGGAGTCGACGAACACGGACGCCAGGTGCTCACCTATCTGCCCGGTCATGTCGCCTGGGCGCCCGGACAGCTCGCCGCGGTCATCTCCGACGCCAGTCTCTCCCGCGTTGCCGGCCTGGTTCGCCAGCTGCACGATCTGACGGCCGGCACTCACCTGGCCGGCGGCTGCGAGGTCGTCTGCCACAACGATCTGGCTCCCAAGAACACCGTGTACCGCGACCTCGGCGCAGGGATGCGTCCCGTTGCCTTCATCGACTGGGATCTGGCCGGCCCCGGCGAACGCATCCACGATGTCGCGCATGTGTGCTGGCAGTTCGTCGGGCTCGGGCCCGCCGTCGCCGCCCCGTCGGAAGCAGCCCGAAGGATCGGGCTGATCCGTGACGCCTACGGCCTGCGCCGGGATGCGCCGCTGATCGAGACGGTGTTGTGGTGGCAGGATCGCTGCTGGCGCGGGATCGAGGCGGGAGCACGCGCCGGTGATCCGGCGGCCAGGCGGCTGCGCGACGCGGGCGCCGTCGACGAGGTGCGCGCTTCGCAGCAGTGGGTCTGCGACCATCGCGAGCAGCTCACCTGAGGAGCCGGGAGACGATTCGTTCGCCGATTGTGCGCACGACCCAGGCTGGCGGACGGGGACTCAGGGCGTCGCCACACCCGCGGCCGCGATGCGCGCAGACGACTGCGGTCCGTCGGCCAGGGCGTTCACGACAGCGACGATGGTGCTCCCAGGCCGGAAGTCTCCGGCGGCGACGAGGGTGAACACTCCCAGGAGCATCTTCGCCTCGTAGACCGGTTCCAGGGTGAGGCCGTGGCGGTCGGCGAAGTCGGCGATGAACCGGGTCAGGTCCGGGGTCGTCCGGGCGTAGCCGCCGCAGTGGAAGCCACACTCCAACGTCCAGGTGGTGGTGGCGGCGCCGAACGCGGCCCGCTGCAGCGCGCGGATGTCGTCGGCCAGGAAGTCGCCGCCGCGCAGCACGGGGAAGCCGACCGCGCGCTGGCCGGGCCGCAGCCCGGCGGCGAGGCCGGCCAGGGTGCCCCCGGTTCCGCAGGAGCAGCAGAGCACGTCGAATGGCTGGGTGATCTCGGCGGGCAGCCCGGCGGCGCCGCGTACCCCGAGCGCGTTGCTGCCGCCTTCCGGCAGCAGATGGAAGGGGCCGAACGCGGCCCGCAGCCGGTCGGCCAGGTCCGGGGACGTCCGCCGCCGGTAGGACGTCCGGTCGAGGTAGGTCAGGTGCATGCCATGCTCGGCGGCGCGTGCCAGGACCGGGTTGAGCGGGCGGTGCTCCTCCCCGCGGATGACGCCGACGGTGCGCAGCCCGAGCGCCGCGCCGGCGACGGCGACGGCCCGGACGTGGTGCGAGTAGGCGCCGCCGAACGTCAGCACCGTGTCGTGGCCCGCGGCGTGGGCCCACGCCAGGTTCGGCGCGAGCTTGCGCCACTTGTTGCCCGGGATGTCCGGATGAACGAGGTCGTCACGCTTGAGCAGCAGGCGCAGGCCGCGCGCGGCCATCCGGTCGTCGACGAGCTCGTCGAGCGGCGACGGCAGCCGCGGGCGCAGCAGCTCGGCGAGACGCGCTTCCTCACCTCGAACGGCGGCGGCCGGTGCCTCGTCCATCAGGCCATTGTCGACCGTCCACGGCCGAGCCCGCACTGCCATGGCGGGCCACGGCCGCCGCGCGCCTGGGTCTGGCCGCGATGTCACGTCCTCGCGGCCGGCCGACCCGCGGCGGTCGGGTCAGTGCAGGGAGGGGAAGGTGCGGTCGGCCTGTTCGCCGGTCTCGAGGAGGTCGACGGCGTGGCCGACGATGAGCGGGTCCGGCGTGCCGACGAGCTCCGGGTCCTTGCCGGTGTAGTTGAGACGGTGCAGGACGTGGCGCATCGCCTCGAGCCGGGCGCGCTTCTTGTCGTTGCTCTTCACCACCGTCCACGGCGCCTCGACCGTGTCGGTGTAGAAGAACATCGCCTCCTTGGCGTCGGTGTAGTCGTCCCAGCGGTCCAGGGAGGCGATGTCCATGGGGCTGAGCTTCCACTGCCGGACCGGGTCGATCTGGCGGACGATGAAGCGGGTCTGCTGCTCGCGCCGGGACACCGAGAACCACAGCTTGACGATGGTGATGCCGCTGCGGGTCCACATCCGCTCCAGCTCCGGAGCCTGGCGGAGGAACTCGCGGTACTCCTCCGGCGAGCAGAACCCCATCACCCGCTCGACGCCGGCCCGGTTGTACCAGGACCGGTCGAACATGACGATCTCGCCGGCGGCCGGCAGGTGCTCGACGTACCGCTGGAAGTACCAGGAGCCCTGCTCACGGGGGGAGGGCTTCTCCAGGGCGACGACCCGGGCGCCACGCGGGTTGAGATGCTCGGTGAACCGCTTGATCGTCCCGCCCTTGCCGGCGGCGTCGCGGCCCTCGAAGACGAGCAGGAGGCGCTGCCCGGTCTCCTTGACCCAGTACTGCAGCTTGAGCAGCTCGATCTGCAGCAACCGCTTCTCGCGCTCGTAGTCGGCGCGGTGCAGGCGGGCGTCGTAGGGGTAGTTCTCGCGCCAGGTGTCGACGGGGGTGCCGTCGGGACGCAGCAGGGTGGCCTCGTCGTCGTCCTCGTCGAGGACGCGCAGCCCGGCGAGATGCTCCGACTGCTCACCGACCTGCTCCGCGAGCCCGGCGGCCCCCAGCCAGCCGCGGATGCTCTCGCCGCCATGCACCAGCGGCTCGGCCTTCACGTCGGCTCCCCTGGGGATCACCCGTTCGACCTGGGTCACATCGACTCCCTCCGCGCACCGGCTGCGTTCCCCGGCCCGGGCGGTGGTCCCGGCCGCGTCCATCCCAGGTCGGCCCTGGCCGGCCAACCGTACGAAAGTCCGCCGGTCCGGTGTTGGCGGACGAACGAACGCCCGATGGCGGAACAGTCGCACTCCGACATATCCGACACAGACCGGCCGGCATCACCGCGTCGCGGCTCGCTCCGTCCACGGCCGACGTACGGCCGAGGTCCTGTCCCGTTCCTTCCCGGCGTCGCCCACCGGCATTCACACCGCGGCCGCGGATGTCGTCCCGCCGACACCCCCACCCGCACCGGGAGTACACAGTCCATCGACGGACGGCAACATCGCCATTACCAGATGAGGGTGCCGCCCGGCCCGCGAGACAATCGCCAGGACCACCCGCACCGCACGGCGCCAGCGGCGGTGACGGATCGGCCGCTCGCCCATGTCGGTTCTTGTACGACCCGCCGCCGCGCGGGGTGCCAGGAGATAAGGAAGCAGTGTGCTGACGCCCCTGACCTCGGATGACCCCCGTCGTATCGGTCCGTTCCGGGTGGCGAACCGGATCGGCGCCGGCGGAATGGGAGTGGTCTACCTCGGATTCGGCGAGGACGGCAAGCCGGCCGCGGTGAAGGTGCCGTCGGTGGGCCTGGCGGACAGCGCGGAGTTCCGGTCGCGGTTCCGCCAGGAGGTGGACGCGGCGCGGCGGGTGCGGGGCAGCTCGGTCGCGGCGGTGCTGGACGCCGATCTGACCGGGGACCGGCCGTGGATGGCCACCGAGTTCGTCGAGGGCCGCAGTCTCGCCGACGCGGTCGCCAGCCGCGGTGCCCTGGACGACCGGCTGGTGCACGGGCTGGCGATCGGGCTCGCCGACGCGCTGGTCGCGATCCACGCGGCCGGGGTGGTCCACCGCGATCTGAAGCCGGCGAACATCCTGCTGGCCTGGGACGGGCCGAAGGTCATCGACTTCGGGATCGCGCGGGCCGCCGACAGCACCAGCCACACCCGCACGGGGATGCTGATCGGCACGCTGATCTGGATGGCGCCCGAGCAGCTGCGCGGGGACCGGGCGGGCCCGCCCGCCGACGTGTTCGCCTGGGGGGCGTGCGTGGCGTTCGCGGCGGCGGGACGCCCGCCGTTTCGGGGGGAACGCGCCGAGGCCATCGGGATGCAGATCATGACCGCCGAGCCCGACCTCGACGGGGTGCCGGCGGACCTGGTGGACCTGGTGTACGCGGCGCTGGCGAAGGAGCCCGAGGCGCGCCCGCGCGCCACCGACCTGCTGGCCCGGCTGGTGGGCCGGGACGTGCGCTCGGCGGCCGAGTCCGACCAGGCGAGCGAGACGGCGCTCGCCCAGATCTGGAACCTGCCGCCGACGCCGCCGGACGGCGCGGGCCCCGCGTTCGCCGGGCGCCCCGCGGCCCACGGCGGGCCCGGCTACCCGCCCGCCACGGCGGGCCGTCGCCCCCCGGCGGCACCGGCCGGCGGCTACCCGCCCGATCCCACCCTGCGCGACTCCCGCGCCGCCCGCGACCGCGGCTACGACGACCGGGGCTACGACGGCCGGGGCTACGACGGCCGGGGCTACGACACCCGTGGTTATGACGACCGTGGGTACGGCGGCTCGGGCCCCGGCGGGGGCACACCGCCGTCCTACGGCCCCGCCGGCTACGACGCGGCACCGCCCGGACCCGGCTACGCCCACCAGCACGGCGCCGGTCCGGGTGGGCCCGGCGGCTGGGGCGGGACGGGGCCGTCGGGGGGCCGCGGCGGCTCGTCCGGCGGGCGCGGCGCCCTGGTCGCGGTCGCCGTCCTCGCCCTGCTGCTCGTCGGCGGTGGGATCGCCGCCGCGGTCGCCCTCACGAGCGGCGGCGGGGGCGGCGCGGATCCCTCCGCGGCGCCGACGGCGAGCTTCCCGCCGGCCACGGGCGCGCCGACGTCGAACCCGACCGCGCCGACGGCGACCGTACCGGCCACGCGGACGACGAGCGCGGCCTCACCGACAGGCACGACCACGAGTCCGAGCCCGACGTCCTCCGCGGGCACCCTGTCGTCGACCGACGCGGCGGCGGTCGTGCGCTCCAACGGCTACGAGCCGGACATGAGCACCTACCAGGAGGACCGCCGCCTCAACGTGGTCATCGGCACCGGCCAGCCGGCCGCCGACAACACCCCGCGCCAGCTCGCGTTCGTCTTCGCCGACGGCCGCTACCGCGGCACGGACACGAAGGATCCCAGCGCGCACGTCGCCCTGCGCAACCAGCGCAACGACCACGAGGTGACGTTGCGGTACGACACCTACAACCCGCAGGACCCGATCGGCTCCCCCTCAGGCCACGCCGACGTCCGTTTCCGCTGGACGGGAACGAACTTCAGCACGCTCGACCCGATCCCCACCACCGACCCGCAGGCCGCCGACAGCCGCCGGTGAGACGCCCCTGCGTGTCCCGACGGCGCCTGCGACCGGGCGCCGTTCGCGGGTGGTCGGCGACGGGCCGCCGGACGCGCCCGCCGGAGGCCGCCCCGCCGGCGGCGCGCCCGTCACCCCGGGACCAGCCGCATCTGGATGGCCTGGAGCATTATCGTTTCACCCGGGATGTGCCCGGCTCCGGCCGCGGCGCGCAGAGGGGACGAGCCGTCCGAGCGGATCCGCCGGTGGACCGGCCGGGGCCGAGGGTGTGGGTCGGGTTCCCGGCGCGGTGCGGAGTCCTGGCGTGGTGATCGAAGGAGTGACCATGTCGGCGCAGGTCGGGCGGGACGGTGAGCGGGCCCGGCGACGGCCGGGTGCCCGTCGCCGGGCTCGGGCCGCCCGGGCGTCCTCACGCGGCCGGGCGGGGCGATGCTGACTCCGCTGGTCGACGACGACCCCCGCCAGGTCGGCCCGTTCGCCATCCACAACCGGATCGGCGCGGGGGGGATGGGCACGGTCTATCTCGGCTTCAACGCCGAGGGCCGGGCCGCGGCCGTCAAGGTGCCCGACGCCCGGTTCTCGGACGACCCGGAGTTCCGCGAGCGGTTCCGCCGCGAGGTCGCCGCCGCCCGGCGGGTCCACGGTCGCGCGGTCGCCGCCGTCCTCGACGCCGACCCCGAGGCCGCCTCCCCGTGGCTGGCCACCGAGTACGTCGAGGGCACCAGCCTCGCCGACGCGGTGCTGCGCCACGGCCGGATGGAGGAGCGTCTGCTGCACGGCTTCGGCGTGGGGCTCGCCGACGCCCTCATCGCGATCCACGCCGCCGGCGTCGTCCACCGTGACCTCAAGCCGTCGAACATCCTGCTGGCCTGGGACGGCCCCAAGGTGATCGACTTCGGGATCGCCCGTGCCACCGGCGTCCCCAGCCACACCCGCACCGGCATCCTCATCGGCACGCTCGCCTGGATGGCACCCGAGCAGCTGCGCGGGGAGCGTGCCGGCCCGCCGGCCGACATCTTCGCCTGGGGGGCCTGCGTGACGTACGCGGCCACCGGCCATCCGCCGTTCGCCTCGGAGGAGGCCGACGTGCTGACCCGGATGCGCGAGGACCGCCCGCCGGACATCGTCGGCGTTCCCGACGCGCTCGTCCCGCTCGTGCGCGCCGCGCTGGCCCGCCGCCCGCAGGACCGCCCGAGCGCCGCCGATCTGGTGCGCCGGCTCGTCGCCGATCCTCAGGTGCGCACGCCCGCGGACGCCGACCGGGTCGCCGCGCAGGCCCTGACCCCCTGGCAGGCCCGCCCACCGCTGGGCTCCCTCGACGAGGCGGCGGCCGGCCTCGATCCCGACCGGCCCGACCAGCCGACCCACCCACTGGCGCTGCGCCCCACCCCTCCGCCCGGCGGCGACCGCTCCGTCGGCACCATGCCCGTGCCGCGCTGGGCGGGCCCGGAGGGCGACAACCCGCCCGGTGTCGCGGGCGCCGCCCCGGCCGCGCCGAGGCCTCGCGGCGTCCCGACGCCGGCGACGGAGCGCACCGAGCCCCGGGGAGGGGCGGTCGCGACCCGCCTCGCGCCCGCCGCCGTGGCTCTCGCGCGCGGCGCGGCGCCGGGACGCGTGAACCCGGGCGGCCGTGGTGCGGGAGCCGACCTCGACGGCGCGCTCCTCGACGACGACCGGTCCGCCGAGGCCGGCCGGCCCGCCGGCGGCGGGCTCCTCGAGGACGACGGGCATCTCGCCGACGGCGGTCCCAGACAGGGCGCCGGTCCCAGACAGGGCGGCGGCCCCAGGCGGGACAGCGGGTCCGGACGGCCGGGCGTGGCGGGATGGGGCAGCGCGGCGCTGGAGGCGACGTTCGGCTGGCTGCCCGCGCCCTGGCGGCGGGCCGCGCCGCTGGCCAGTGGCGCGCTGCTGGTCATGCTGGTGGCCGGCATCGTCGCCGCCGTCCTCGCGTCGTCCGGCGGCGGCAGCGAACCGCAGGTGGAACCGACCCCGACCCCCGCGCAGGACCGCACACCCGCGGGCACGTATCCCCCGCCGCCCGGCCCCGGTAGCGATATGCCATGGATACCCGGGGGCGTCGCCCACGGGACCGCCGCACCACCGCCGACCGCCGGGTCGCCGCGCGGCGGCAGCCAGCCGGAGACACCAGAGGGTGACCCGACCCCGCTCACGCCGAGCCCGCAGCCGGGGACCGTAGAGCCGACCCCGACCTCGACGGAACGGCCCTCGCCGACGTCCGGAGCCTCCCCGACCGGCGGGCCCACCCCCTCGCCGACCGGGTCGGCTCAGGCGCCGCCGACCGGCTGCCCGACGGCGGCCCCGAACGGGCCGGGCACACCCCCGCCGCCGGTCTGCTGACGGGCCACACCGCCCGCGCGGGAACTCCGGTCCGTCACGGCGGAGCACCGGCTGACGGCAGTCGCCTACGCCGTGTCACCGGGCTGGGGCGTCAGGTTCCGGCGGGACCCGGTGCAGTTCCGGTTGCCACTGGCGGAGGACCGGTTGCTCCCGGTCGCGGAGCCGGTGCAGCTGCGACTCGGCTTCGGGGTCGGCCGGTCCGTCGGCTCACTCGTCGGTCCGTCCGTGGGCCTGTCGGTGGGCGGCTCGGTGGTCGGCGCCGGTGTGGGAGACGGGGTGTCGGGCGGCGGAGTGTGGGTGGGCTGCGCGGGCGGGGTCGTCGGGGCGCCCGGGTTGGTCGGTGCGGCCGGTGACGCGCTCGGCCCTCGTGCTCGGTGGAGCCGATGACGATCGTCTTGTCGGCGGCGACGCCGAAGTCACGCAGCGTCTCGTCGTGGATGGCGAGCAGCCGCCGCGCCTGGGCGAGCAGCGTCTCGCCGTCGGGGGTGAGACG